>JAAWBZ010000070.1 GCA_022792945.1 Oscillospiraceae bacterium
CTCGGAAATCGCGAGGCCCGCGGCGTCGTCGCCGGCCTTGTTGATCTTGTAGCCGGAGGAGAGCTTCTCCAGATTGGCCTTCATGGCGTTGACGTTGTTGGTGTAGTTGCGGTAGGCATTCATTGCCATAATATTATGCTGGATACGCATGAGTCTGACTCCTTTCAGTCTATTAGTGTGCCCCCGCGGCATCCTTGCCGCCAGGCACAGGTCGTTTTGCGCCGCTCCCGGTATCCGGCCGGACTGCCGGGGCTGGGCGCGCCTACATATATTCCAAGCGGTTCGTCAACCGTTTGAAAACGTGGGTTCCGGGAACATGATTTCCAATTTTTCCCGCAATGTCTGGACCTCCGGGCTGCTGTCCATCCGGTCCAGGGTCCGGCGGAGCTCCGCCAGCGCCGCGCGCTTCCGCGGCGTCCAGGGCAGCTGCCCCGTCTGCGGCGGCGCGATCTCCCGCACACACGCGGGCCGCTGCCCGCCCTGGCGCTCGAGCACGTCGCCCCGCAGAATGGGGACCGCCCGCGGTGCGCTCACGAACAGCTGCGCCCGGTCGCCCCGCAGCCGCTCCAGCTGCACCACCGTCTCGCCGCCGACTGTGAAATAATCGCCGGCCATCATCGAAATTGACAGCATGCCTTGCTCCTTTGCACGATTTATTATGCTGAGTGGACACCCCCAGGGAGTTTCCCGCTGCCGCGGGCGGTCACCGGCGTCCCGGCCGGCCTATGATTCAGGCGTCTCCGGCGGATCATCCAGATACGTTTTCCCCTGCCGCTCCAGCTTGTAGCGCAGGCACGCGCGGAACAGGCCGAAGCCGTCCGAAACCGCCTCCGCGTCCGTCACCCGCACCGCGTCCCAGGCGTCGGCCAGGCGGCGGGATTCCTTGTGCACGAAGTCCCGGCGCTGGTTGGCCATGTGCTCGTGGAGGAGGCGGATTTTTTGCAGCTGCTCCTGGTGATTTTTGGAGCCCCTCTGCATCCGGGAAAGCTTCTGCTGGAGCAGGGCCAGCTTTTCCCGCTCCCGCGACTGGTCCGGGAGGTCGGGACGGCCGCCCAGGCTGTCCACCTCGGTGAGGAAGGGGGCCTCGCGCTTGTAGCGGGCGGGGGCGTATTTTCAGTACCGTGTAGCGGTCCATGGCTTCTCCTGAGTTTGGAAAGGTGTACTTTTACAAGCCGGTGCGTTCTCCGTTCTACACCTTTATATTCGGCACTTCCACGGGAAAATTAAGGGCGTTTTTTGAAATTTTCGCCGGTTCAGATTGGGTTTGTAAAAGTACACTTTTACAAGCCGGTGCGTTTTTGGTTCCAAAAGACAAGCGACCCGCCGTGAAAACGACGGACCGCTTGCTTTTTAATCAGATGGCCGCAGCTTTTGGGACAGTTCCGGGTCGCGGGGAAGGGCGCGGAGCTTTTCCAGAGCGGCGCGCTGCTCCTCCGGGGGCTTTTTGCGGACAGACGCCAGCTTTTTGGCCAGACGCGGACGTTTTTTCATGCCCAGGCCCTCCTGGCAGCAGCGCGTCAGGTACGCCCAGGCCGGCTCAAAGCCCCGCGCCGCCGCCTCCAGCAGGTATGTAAACGCTTTCGCCGCGTCGGGAGGCTCCGGCTGGAGGCACAGCTTCGCCGCCGCCAGCATCGCCTCGCAGCTGTCCCGCTGTGCCGCCCGCTCCAGCAGCTCCAGCGCCCGGGTGCGGTCCTGTTCCACGCCGCGGCCTTCGATATAGCACTGGGACAGGAGACACAGCGACAGCACGTCGTCCTGCGCCGCCGCGCGCTTGAGCCACACCGCTCCCGCCGCCTCGTCCTTCGCCGTGCCGAGGCCCGCCATCAGGCACCGCCCCAGCCGCCGCTGGCCCGGGGCGAAGCCCTGCTCGGCGCTGCGGCGGTAGAGCGCCGCAGCCTCCGCCGCGTCCTGCTCCACGGCAATGCCGTTCTCATAGAACAGCCCCAGGCAGCTCTGCGCCCGGGCGTAATTCTGGTCCGCCGCCTGACGGTAGAGCGCCGCGGCCCGGGCCTTATCCATCTTGACCCCCACGCCGGTCTCGTAGCAGAAGCCCAGGTTGCACTGGGCCCGGGCGTAGCCGCGCTTGGCCGCCTGCTGGTACCAGAACACCGCCAGGGCCATGTTCTGCGCCACGCCCAGCCCCAGCTCGTAGCAGTAGGCCAGGTTGCACATCCCCGCCGGCGAGCCCAGCTCCGCCGCCTGACGGTAGAGCGCCGCGGCCTGCTTCTTGTCCTCGGCCACACCGCGGCCTGACTCGTAGAGGTAGCCCAGGCAGCACTGGCCCATGGTGTCTCCCTGCTCGGCGGCGCGGCGGTAGCAGTCCGCCGCCTTCTCCAGGTCCACCGCCACGCCGATGCCGTCCTCATAGCAGAGGCCCAGGTGGCTCAGGGCCGGAAGATATCCGGCGTCGGCGGCCTTGCGGTACCACGCCACCGCCTCGCGGGAATCCGCCTCCACGCCGCGACCGCTGCGGCAGCAGGTGGCCAGCAGGTCCATGCCCCGGGGGTGGCCCTGGTCCGCGGCCTGACGGTAGAGCGCCGCCGCCTGCCCCAGGTCCTGGGGCACGGCCTTGCCCTGCTCATAGAGAAGTCCCAGGGCGCATTGGGCCGGGGCGTGGCCGGCCTCTGCGGCCTGCTGGTAGAGGCGGACCGCCTCCTCCAAATCCCGCTCTGTGCCGCGGCCGTACTGGCAGCACTCGCCCAGCAGGCTCATGGCCCGGATCTGCCCCTGCTCCACGGCCAGACGGAACCAGCGGACAGCCTCGGCCTCATCCTGCTCCAGGCCGATGCCCATGTAGTAGCAGTAGCCCAGGCAGCACTGGGCCGAGGCGCTGTCCAGCTCCGCCGCGCGGCGGTAGAGGGACACCGCCAGCTCCACATCCTTCTCCACCCCCTGGCCGTACTCGCGGCAGCGGCCCAGGGCGCAGATGGCGGGGGCGTAGCCCTCGTCCGCCGCGGCCTCATAGAGGCGGGCGGCCCGGTCGTAATCCTGCCGGACGCCCATGCCGTTGACGTAGCAGTCCCCCAGCAGCGTCAGCGCCCGGGGAAGGCGCTGCTCCGCCGCCCGGGTGAACCAGGCCGCGGCGCGGCCGTTGTCCTCGTCCACGCCGATGCCGGTGAGGTAGCAGAAGCCCAGGTTGCACTGGGCCTGGGCGTAGCCCTGCTCCGCCGCCTGGCGGTAGAGGGACACCGCCCGGGGCTTGTCGGCCTCCACCCCCAGGCCCAGCTCGTAGGCCAGGCCCAGCTCGCACTGGGCGGGAGGATACTCCTGCGCTGCGGCCTGGCTCAGCAGCTCTACGGCCCGGGGCTGGTCCTTCTCCACGCCCTCGCCGTTCATATAGCACCGGGCAGCGGCGGCGGTGCCGCGTACGTCCCCCTGGGCCGCGGCGGCGGAGAACCACCGGAAGGCCTGGACCATATCGGCCTCCACGCCCTCGCCCCGGGCGTAGCAGAGGCCCACTTCAAACTGATCGTTGAGGTTGCCGCCCTCGGCGCTCTCCAGCTTGGCGGCAAAGCGGCGCTGGCCCCGCGCGGCCTGCTCCAGCAGCTGGCGCATCACCGGCAGAAAGACCACCCGCTGCACGCCGCCGTCCTGCGCGGCGTTGCCGTCGTCGGCGGACGGCCAGGTCCCATTGTGATCCATGCTCTGCCTCCTCTCGCAAATTCCCATTCAGTATAGCACATTTCCTGCGCCATTTCCACCATTGCGGCACGTTTTCCCGAAAAGCGGCATAAATTGGAAAAAACGTGAAAGGAGGCAGCCGGAGCGCAGGCCGCTCCGGCGATCCCACTATGGACGAACAAGACGCGCGTTACGATCCGGCCGGCGAGCCGGTGACGCTGCTGCCCAATCCCGGCGAGGGCGGACCGGTCTACGACCCCGGCGCGGAGCCGGTGGTCCCCCTGCCGAACCCTGGGGAGGGCGGACCGGTTTACGACCCCGGGACCCTGCTGCCCGTGTGCCCGCAGCCGGGGATCGTGGTCACGCCGGTGCGGCCCCGGGCGGCGTCGGTGCGGTTTCTGCATGCGGGATACGGCTACGGGCCGTTCCGGATGCGCCTGGACAACGCCGCGGCGGCGGGCTGGCTGGGCTACGGCCAGATCTCGGGCTATCAGCGGATCACGGCGGGGTATCACACGGTGACAGTGACCGGCCGCGACGGGTACATCTACATTCAAAAGACGCTGCCCTTCAGCGCCGGCACGCCGGTGACAGTAGCGGTGGTGAACACCGCCGGCGGGCTGGACCTGCTGGAGATCACGGACGCCTGCTGTCCGGCGGGCAATGGCCTGGGGAGCTTCCGGGCGGGGAACCTGGCGCGCAACAGCGGCCCGGTGGATGTACTGCTGCCGGACGGCCGGACAGTCTACGCCGACGTGCGCTTCAAGGAGATCACGCCCTTCAAGCGCATCCGGCCCGGACGGTACCAGTTCCTCTTCTCGGACACGGACCTGACCCCTATGCCGGCGTGGCTGGACATCGAGACGCTGGACAGCGCGTTCATCGGCGCGTATATCCCCCCGGAGACCCTGGCGGAGACGACGCTGGAGGTGCGGGCGGGGGTGCACTACACGGTCTACCTGCTCCAGGACGGCACGCAGCGCAATGTTGTGCGCACACTGACGGTTGCCGACTACTGAATCAACCAATCCGGCCCCGGGGAACCTCTAGCCGAGGTCCTCCGGGGTCCCGCCGGTCCGCGGCGGGAAGCTGCGGTAGGAGACCGCCGGCTCCAGCGGGACGCCGCGGAGGGCGGCCAGCTCCGAGACGGTGCAGAACTCATACCCCTGCTCCGTCAGGCGGTCGATGATCTGGAGGGCGGCGGCGATGGACGACGGCCCCAGATCGTGCATCAGGAGAATGTCTCCGTCCTGTACGCGGCTGAGCACGCGGCGGACCACGGCGGCGGTGTCCTGGGTGGCCCAGTCCTGGGGATCGACGCTCCACAGGATGATGGGGAGGTCCATGGCCTCCGCCTCCGAGAGCAGCGCGTCTCCGGTCAGTCCCCCCGGCGGACGGAAGAGACGCGGGCGCGTCCCGGTCAGGGCCTCGATGCGCGCGGCGGCGCCCTCCAGCTCGGTGTGGACGAATTCCTCGCTTTGGTTGTGGAGGAAGGTGTGGGTCTGGCCGTGGATGGCCAGCTCATGGCCCTCTGCCGCCATGCGGCGGACTGTGTCGGGACACTGGTCAACACGGTAGCCGCAGAGAAAGAAGGTCGCCGGGACGTACCGCGCCCGGAGGCCGTCCAGCAGCTGATCCGTGAGGGCGCAGGTGGGGCCGTCGTCGAAGGTCAGGGCCACAAAGCGTGTGCGGCCGCCTTCGCCGGCCCGCACCGGCCCCCCCAGCAGGGCCGCGCAGAGCAAAAGCGCCGTCAGCCGTCTCCACCAGCGCATCCCGACGCCCCCTTCCAAGAAAAATTCCGGTTTCCCCTAGTATGCGCCGCTTTTTTTCAAAGATGATTTGACGTTGCAGGAAAAATGCGGTAGAATAGCTTCATATGTGTTCAAACGCTGGCAAACGGGGGAGGATGGCCTATGGTGCAGGTGTGCTGCCCGGTCTGCGGCCGGGCGCTTTCCACGGAGGGGCCCAGCTGGCGCTGCGGAGCCGGGCATGGCTTCGACGTGGCGCGGCAGGGGTATGTGAACCTGCTGACGGTCTCGCAGAAGCACTCGCGCGCCCCCGGGGATTCTCCGGCCCAGGTGGCCGCCCGCCGGGCCTTTCTGGAGGCGGGGCATTACGCGCCCCTGGCGGCGCGGGTGGCGGCGCTTCTGGCGGCGGAGGCGCCGGACGCGGTGCTGGACGCCGGCTGCGGCGAGGGCTACTACCTCCGCACCGCCGCCGCGGCCCTGCCCGGGACGGAGCGCTGGGGCGTGGACATCGCCAAGCAGGCGGTGCGCTATGCCGCCGCCCGGGACCCGGCGGGCCATTGGCTGACGGCCACGGCGGCGCGCCTGCCGTTTGCCGGCGGGAGCTTCGGGTGCGTTCTGTCCATGTTCGCCCTGACGGCGGCGGCGGAGTTTCGCCGGGTGCTGCGGCCCGGGGGCCTCTTTTTGCAGGTGACGGCGGGGCCGGACCACCTGCTGGCCTTGCGGCGGCTGATCTACCCGGAGCTCCGGGAGAAGGCGGCGGGGGCCGCGGCGGACCTGCCCGGCTTCCGGCTGGAGGGGGCGGAGACGCTGCGCTTCCCCATCCGCCTGGAGGGCGGCGGGGCGGTGTGGGACCTTTTGGCCATGACGCCCCATTTTATGCGCATTTCCCCCGCCGGGGCCGGTCGGGCCCGGGCGGCGGCGCGCCTGGACGACGAGGCGCAGGCGGTGATCCGCCGCTACCGCGCCATTTGATGTGAAGGAGTAGATAGACGCGATGCTGGACAAGCTGAAGCTGGTGGAGGAAAAGTATCTGGAGCTGGAGGCCCGGGCGGCACAGCCGGACTTCTATGCCGATCCCCAGGCCGCGGCGAGGCTGCTCAAGGAGCAGAAGGAGCTGGAGCCGGTGGTGACGGCCTACCGCCGCTACCGCAAGGCCGAGCGGGAGGGCGCGGACCTGCGGGAGATGCTGGACGGCCCCCTGGAGCCGGATCTCCGCGCGCTCTGCCAGGAGGAATTTACCCAAAACAAGAAGGACCTGGAACTGCTGGAGCAGGAATTGAAGCTTCTCCTCCTGCCCCGGGACCCCAACGACGAGAAGAGCGTCATCATGGAGCTGCGCGGCGGCGTGGGCGGCGAGGAGAGCGCTTTGTTTGCCCACTCACTGTTCCGGATGTACAGCATGTACGCCGCCGCCAAGGGCTGGAAGCTGGAGCTGCTCAACTACAGCGAGACGGAGCTGGGCGGCGTCAAGGAGGCCGATTTTATCCTCAACGGCTGCGGCGCGTGGTCGCGGCTCAAGTTCGAGAGCGGCGTCCACCGGGTGCAGCGGGTGCCGGAGACCGAGTCCGGCGGACGGGTGCACACCTCCACCGCCACGGTGGCGGTGCTGCCGGAGATGGAGGAGGTGGAGGTGGACATTCGCCCCGAGGACATCGAGATGCAGGTCTACCGCTCCTCCGGCGCCGGTGGCCAGCACATCAACAAGACCTCCTCCGCCGTGCGGCTCATCCACAAGCCCACGGGCATCGTGGTGGCCTGCCAGGAGGAGCGCAGCCAGGTGCAGAACCGGGAGAAGTGTATGCACATGCTGGCCTCCAAGCTCTACGAGATGGAGCAGACCCGCCTGGAGGCCGCCCAGTCGGGCCTGCGCCGCAGCCAGGTAGGCGCGGGCATGCGCAACGAGCGCATCCGCACCTATAACTTCCCCCAGGGCCGCGTCACTGACCACCGTATCGGCCTGACCCTCTATAAAATCGACGCCGTCATGGACGGCGGGCTGGACGAGCTGATCGACGCCCTGGTCACCGCCGACCAGGCCGAGAAGCTGCGCAGCAGCGAGGGCGGAGGCGTATGAGGACCCTGCTGCTGCCCGCCGGGGCCGCGGGAACGGTGGAGACCGCGGCGGAAATCCTGAAGCAGGGCGGCGTGGTGGCCGTCCCCACAGAGACGGTCTACGGCCTCGCCGCCGACGGGCTGAACCCTGAGGCGGTGCTGAAAATCTTCGAGGCCAAGGGACGGCCCCAGGACAACCCCCTGATCCTCCATGTGGCGGAGGCGGAGGCGGTGGAGGCTGTCTGCCATGACATCCCCGCCGCGGCACGGGAGCTGGCGGCGCGCTTCTGGCCGGGGCCGCTGACCATGGTGCTGCCCTGCCGGGAGGTGGTCCCCCGGCGGACCACCGCAAATCTGGACACGGTGGCGGTGCGCTGTCCCCGCAACGCCGTTACCCGGGCCATCATCCGCGCCGCCGGGGTCCCCCTGGCCGCGCCGTCGGCCAACCGCTCCGGCAAGCCCAGCACCACCGCCGCCGCCCATGTTCTCCACGACATGGACGGGCGCATCGACGCCATTGTGGACGGCGGGCCGTGCCAGGTGGGGGTGGAGTCCACCATCGTGGACCTGACCGGGGACCGCCCCCGGCTCCTGCGCCCCGGCGGCGTGACGCCGGAGCAGCTGCGGGAGGTCCTGGGGGAGCTGGTGGTGGACCGGGCGGTGACGGCCCAGGTCGCCCGGGACGCTGTTGTCCGCGCGCCGGGGATGAAGTACCGCCACTACGCCCCCCAGGGCCAGGTGCTCATCGTCTCCGGCGGGCCGGAGGCGGCGGCGGCCTATGTCCGGCGGCGCTTCGCCCCGGGGGACGCGGTGCTCTGCTTTGAGGAGGAGCTGCCCCTCTACGCCGGGTGCAATCCCACCGCCTACGGCCGGGAAGCAGACACCGAGAGCCTGGCCCGGGGCCTCTTCGCAGCCCTGCGGGACCTGGACCGGGCCGACATCCGCACCATCTACGCCCGCTGCCCCCAGGGCGGCGGCATCACCTGGGCCGTGCGCAACCGCCTGGGCAAGGCGGCGGGCTTCCGGGTGGTGGGAGCGGAGGAAGCGCCGTGATGGTCCTGGGCATCACCGGCGGCACCGGCTGCGGCAAGACGACGCTGCTGCGCCGCGCCGCGGCCCTGGGCGCGCTGGACATCGACTGCGACGCGGTCTACCACCGCCTCCTCGCCGCCGACGCGGCCCTCCGCCGCGCCCTGGAGGCCCGCTTCCCGGACGTGGTGCGCGCGGGCGCATGGGACCGGAAGGCGCTGGGCGCCGTCGTTTTTGGGGACCCCGCGGCATTGCGGGACCTCAACGCCATCGCCCACCCCTTCGTCTGCGCCGAGGTCCGCCGCCTCCTGCGGGCGGCGGCGGACCGCCCCTTTGCCGCCATCGACGCCGTGGCTCTGCTGGAGAGCGGCCTGGGGGCGCTCTGCGGCGTCACCGTGGCCGTCACAGCCCCGCCGGAGCGGCGGGCGGCGCGGCTGGTGGCCCGGGAGGGCGTCCCGGAGGACTACGCCCGCCTGCGCATCGCGGCGCAGCCCGCCGACGCGGCTTTCGCGGCCCGCTGCGGCCGCACCCTGCACAACGATTACCCCACGGAGGCCCAGTTCGCCGCGGCCTGCGACCGCTTTCTGCTGGCGCTTCTGGAGGAATTTCATATCAAACTTTAGGAGGAATCACCCGATATGAGCGAAATGGATTGGAAGCAGGCCCGCGAGACCCTGCTCTACAGCCCCAAGCACGGCTACGACCGCATCTCCGACGGGGACCGGACGGAGCTGGAGAGCTACTGCGCGGCCTACATGGATTTCCTCGGCAAGGCCAAGACCGAGCGGGAGGCCGTGATTCGGGCCGTGGCAGAGGCGGAGGCGGCGGGCTTCCGCCCCTACGACCCCGCCCAGGGCGTCCGCCCCGGCGACAAGCGCTACCGCGTCAACCGCGGCAAGAGCGTCACGTTCTTTGTGGCCGGGCAGAAGCCCGTGCAGGAGGGCGTCCGTTTCGCCGCGGCCCACATCGACTCCCCGCGGCTGGACCTGAAGCCCCGGCCCCTCTACGAGGACCAGGAGCTGGCGCTGTTCAAGACCCACTACTACGGCGGCGTCAAGAAATACCAGTGGACCGCCCTGCCCCTGTCCCTCCACGGCGTCCTGGCCCTGACCGACGGGAGCGTGCTGCGCGTCTCCATTGGTGAGGACCCCGGAGACCCGGTGTTTTGCGTCACGGACCTGTTGCCCCACCTCTCCGCCGAGCAGATGAAAAAGACCCTGGCCGAGGGCGTTACCGGCGAGAACCTCAACGTCCTGGTGGGCAGCGCCCCCCTCCCCGGGGACACCGGCGAGAGCAAGCGGATCCAGCTGGCGGTTATGATGCTGCTGCACAGGAAGTACGGCGTCACCGAGGCCGACTTCCTCTCCGCCGAGCTGTCCCTGGTGCCGGCCCTGCCGGTGCGGGAGGTGGGCCTGGACCGGAGCATGATCGGCGCCTACGGCCATGACGACCGCGTCTGCGCCTACGCCGGCCTCAAGCCCCTGATGGAGATGGCCGAGCCGCCGGTCCACACCGCCGTGTGCATCCTGGCGGACAAGGAGGAGATCGGCTCCATGGGCGTGACGGGCCTCCAGAGTCAGGAGCTGGACCTCCTCATGGAGCAGCTCTGCGGCGGAACAGGCCTGCGGCAGTGCTACGCCAGCTCCGTGTGCCTGTCCATCGACGTGGCCGCGGCCTACGACCCCACCTACGGAGAGGTCTACGAGCGCCGCAACAGCGCCATGCTCAACTACGGCGTGGCCGTGTGCAAGTACACCGGCGCCCGGGGCAAGAGCGGCGCGTCGGACGCGTCGGGCGAGCTGGTGGCCCGGTTCCGCCGGACCTTTGACCGGGCGGACGTGTGCTGGCAGCTGTGCGAGCTGGGCAAGGTGGACGCCGGCGGCGGCGGCACCGTGGCACAGTTCATGGCCAACCGGAATATCGACACCCTGGACGCCGGCGTCCCGGTGCTGTCCATGCACGCGCCGTGGGAGGTCGTGGGCAAGCTGGACTGTTATATGACCATGAAGGCCTGCCGCGCCTTCTACGGTATGGAATAAACTGGAATTCCCTCTGGAGCCGGCGGCCCTGTCGGGGCGGAAAGCGTCGTATATCCTGGAATTCGCGCGCTTCCGCGCCCTGTACAGCTCCTGCGGTACCATCGCCAGCCTCTATCTCCGGGAGATCGCCCGCCTCGCGTAATCTGCGCAATATGACCGCCGGCCTTTTGGGCCGGCGGTCTTTCGTCTGCGTCTTTTTGCCAATACAGGGTGCCTTTCAGCCATGCCGTTCTGTGCTTCCACACCCAAGCCGCATGGCTCGCCGCCCTTGCGGAAAAACAATCATTCTTTGGAACGCCAGCATCATCCCGGCAAGGCCGGCAGAATCGGGCCGCCTGTCCTTTGCCGTCCTGAACAGCTGCCTGACCGAAACAGGGGCATGCGCCTCGCAGGCTTTGTGATGCTTGCAAAAGTTTTTTCCATCACAACAGGCTGCGGCGAATACGAAAACCGTGTACTCTCCAGCGCCCTCTCTGCCGTGAAAGCAGCGATGCGCACGCATCCAGGCCGGCTGTATGCGCACCGCCCGCCCCAAGCCACCGAATAGCGGCGCACGATTACACCCATGTAAGGCCCCGTCCCGCCTTGACAGAAAAGCAGACGCGAACCGGGTTTCCGGAAACAAAAAAATTCCCATCAGCGTCCGCTCCCGCCGAATGGCGGAATCAGAACGATGATGAGAACTTCTGAGCTGGAGCGGGTGACGAGGCTCGAACTCGCTACCTCCACCTTGGCAAGGTGGCGCTCTACCAGATGAGCTACACCCGCATCTGCACGATGCAAGAGTTATTATAGCGGCATCGTGCCAGTTTGTCAAGGGCTTTTATGGAAATTTTTCTTTTTGGCGGGCGTTAATATTAGGTTGCACAAGGTCAACTGGCCGGGTGTAACCTGATTTTTTTATACATACGACCGCCAAAATGTGCGAGGAGGACCTAAAAATGACAGTTACAAGTATTCGGGATGCCAGGGCAGAGGTACGAAAGATTTTCCCCGCTAACTATGAGCATGACGAAGGCCGCAGTGAGCGGGCGGGCTACCCCATTTATTACAGCACCGCCAGCGGGGTGAACGCCTGGATCAGCGACCTGGGAAACCGTCTGGAGGTCAACCTGCCGGACGGCAAGAGCGTCAGCATCTGGCTCCAGGCCCCGGCGGAGGCCACCACCGCCGCCGGCGACAGCACCGAGAACACCGAGGACACCGGGAGCGCCACCAAAGAGGAGCGGCGCAAAACCGCAAAGAGGATCCAGCGCCTTGCGTACTTCTACACCGTGGAATACGTCAGCCAGACGAAAAAATCCCCCGCCGCTGGGCACATTGCCATTTATCTAACAAGGCCTAGCTGTCCAAGACAAAAATCACGCAAAAGCCGGCGCAGCGGAACGCCGCGCCGGCCGCGCTTAAAATGTTTTCCTGCGTCGCCGCCTCATATGGGCCGGCGCATTGTTTCTGTCTTACTTTTTCAGGCTGACAGCCTTCTTGGCACACTCGGCGATCCTCTCCGGCGTCAGGCCGAAGGCCTCCAGGACCAGGGGAGCCTTGCCGCTGCGGCCAAATTCGTCGTTCACGCCGTGGCGCACCACCGGCACCGGACACACGTCCGCCAGGTACTCGCACACCGCCGCGCCCAGGCCGCCGACAATGTTGGCCTCCTCGGTGGTGACGATGCAGCCGGTCTCCCGCGCCGCCGCCAGCACCGCCGCCTCGTCCAGGGGCTTGATGGTGTGCATGTCCAGCACCCGGGCGCTGACGCCCGCGGCCTTCAGGCTCTCGGCGGCCTTCAGGGCCATCTGCACCATCATACCGGCGGCGATGATGGTCACGTCCGTGCCCTCGGCCAGCTTCGCGGCCCTGCCGATCTCAAATCTGTAGCCGGGAATGGCGTCGGTCACGGTCTCCACCGCCAGGCGGCCCAGACGCATATAGGCGGGGCCGTCGTAGTTGAGGAGCGCCTCGGTGGCCAGGGTCATCTCGTTGCCGTCGCAGGGGCACAGGACCGTCATGCCGGGGATGGCCCGCATCAGGGCGAAGTCCTCGATGCACTGGTGGGTCGCGCCGTCCTCGCCGACGCTGAGGCCGCCGTGGGAGCCGACCACCTTCACATTCAGCCGGGGATAGCACACGGTGTTGCGCACCTGCTCCCAGGCGCGGCCGGCGGCAAACATGGCGAAGGTGTTCACAAAGGGCTTCTTGCCGCAGGTGGACAGGCCCGCGGCCACGCCCACCATGTTGGCCTCGGCGATGCCCATATCAAAGAAACGGTCGGGATAGGCCTTCATAAAGCCCTTGGTCATGGTCGCGCCGGCCAGGTCCGCGTCAAAGACCACCAGCTCCGGATATTTCTCCGCCAGCGCTACCAGCGCGTTGCCGTAAGCGCCGCGGGTCGCAATTTTCTCACCCATGGTTTAACCCTCCAATTCCTTGATCTTGGCTTCCAGCTCGGCCTGGGCCTGGGCCATCTGCTCGTCGCTGGGCGCCTTGCCGTGCCAGCCGGCGTCGTCCTCCATGAAGGACACGCCCTTGCCCTTGGTGGTCTTGGCCAGGATCATGGTGGGCTGGCCCTTGACGGTCCTGGCCTCGGCGTAGGCGTTCTCGATGGCCTCATAGTCGTGGCCGTCGATCTGAATGACATGCCAGCCGAAGGCCTCGAACTTCTTGTCCAGGGGCTCGGTGGGCATGACGTCGGCGGTGCGGCCGTCGATCTGCAGGCCGTTGACATCCACGCAGGCGCAGAGGTTGTCCAGCTTATACTTGGCCGCGGACATCATGGCCTCCCACACCTGGCCCTCGGCCAGCTCGCCGTCGCCCAGGATGGCGTAGACGCGGTAGTCCTTCTCGTTGAGCTTGCCGCCCAGGGCCATGCCCACGGCGGTGGAGATGCCCTGCCCCAGGGAGCCGGTGGACATATCGACGCCGGGGACGTGCATCTCCACGTGGCCGGACATGTGGCCCTCGATGGAGCGGAACATCTTCAGCTCCTCCGTCGGGAAGAAGCCGCGCAGGGCCAGCACCGGGTACATGGCCGGGGAGCAGTGGCCCTTGGACATGACGAAGCGGTCACGGTCGGGGTCCTGGGGGTTCTTGGGGTCCACGCGCATCACGTCGAAGTACAGCGTGGTCAGCACGTCCAGGCAGCTCAGCGAACCGCCGGGATGACCGGAGGCCGCGCCGTGTACCATCTGGACGGCCAGCAGCCGGGCCTTGGCCGCGTTGAGGGCCAGAGCCTTTGCCTTGGATTTTTCCATGAAATGATCCTTCCTTTGCATAGAAGTGTATCGAACTGCGCATGAAAACGCAACGATCTACGGGGAACAGGCACACCTGCCGATTCTATCCCCCATTATACCTGAAATCCCCGCGCTTTTCCAGTGCTTTTTGTGATTTTGTTGAGAACGCCGCAAAAAAGGGACGGCCATGGGCCGTCCCTTCGGGAATTCGGGGCTTCAGTCCGCCAGATTTTCCAGGCTGCGCAGCGACATGACCAGCGCCTGCTCCCGGGTGGCCAGGGCGTAGCCGACAGCCTCCTCCTTGGCGCTGGTATTGCGGGGCGCGAACTTGTTGCTGCCGATGCCCTGCATCACATGGCTCTTGACCATGAAGTAGACCGGCTCCACGGCGTAGCCGGAGATGAAATTGTGATCGGCAAAGCGGGCCACGCCGCTCACATCCAGCGGGTACTCGCTGTCCCGCTCGAAGGTCCAGCCGTCCAGGGCAATGCACTTGTACACCCGGCACAGCATGGTGGCCAGCTGCTCCCGGGGGATCTTCGTGTCCGGCTCGAAGGTGGTGGGAGAGGTGCCCACGGCCACGCCCAGGGTGTACGCCTTGGCGATGTCCGCGGCGCAGGGGCTGCCGGCGACGTCGGTGAAGGGCACCGAGCCGCTGGGAGCGGTCTTGCCGGTCCACTCCTCATAGAGCCGCACGGCAATCGCCGCGAACTCCGCCCGGGTGATGGGCCGGGTCATGTCCTGGTCATAGAGGACCTCCGGGATCAGGTTCTTATCCTGCGCCCGGGTCAGCTCATCATCGGCCCACTGGGAGGCCTCGGTCCATACCGCCTCGGTCAGCTGAATATTGCGGACGGCATGGTAGTTGTAGCCGCTGCCGGTGGCGCCGGTGACGCCGATCTCATACTGGCCGTTGGCCTCCACGCCCTCCTGCTGGAGGACCTGGGCACCGTCCACGTAGACGGTGCACACGCCCCGGCGGTTCACCACCTCCAGATGATGCCACTTTCCGTCCTCGGTGTAGGCGCTGGCGTCGGCGATCTGGAGATGGTTGCTGACGGTGCCCTCCAGGATGGCGACGTGGTTGTATACCGGGTCGCCCCGGCCGCTGTTCTGATACGTGTAGATCTCCACACCGTAGCCGCCGCAGCCGTTGAAGCCCAGGCCCTCGCCTTCCTCGCCCACCTGGTCGCCTGCGGCGTAGAACGCCACGCAGATGCCGTCGGCGCCGCCGTAGGCGTCCACATGGTCGGCGTGGCCGGTGTAGAAGTCCAGGGAGAGGGAGAAATTGTCGTTGCAGCGCACCTGGCTGAACCACAGCGAGCCGCCCTGCCATGTCTCCTCCTCCGTGAGAACGTAGCAGTCCTCCCGCTCATCGTAGTAGGCGTCGCCCACCAGGGTGATGTCCTTTTGAGAGACCGCTCCCACGCTGACCAGCCCCGCCAGCAGCGCGGCGGTCAGGAGCAGCAGGACGAATCTCTGCATCCATGTTTGTTTCATCTGAAAAATTCCTTTTCTCATTATCGGAACGCTCAGAACGCCACGCGCTCTGCGATCCAGCCTTTGACCTCGGAAATAGGAACGCGCACCTGCTCCATGGTGTCGCGGCTGCGGATGGTCACGGCGTGGTCCGCCGGGGTCTTGTCGTCGCCCACGGTCTGGAAGTCCACGGTGATGCAGAAGGGTGTGCCGATCTCGTCCTCCCGGCGGTAGCGCTTGCCGATGGAGCCAGCAACGTCGAAGTCCACCATAAAGTCCTTCTGAAGCGTGTGATACAGCTCCTCCGCGGCGGGCGAGAGCTTCTTGGACAGCGGCAGCACCGCCGCCTTGAAGGGCGCCAGGGCCGGGTGCAGGCGCAGCACCGTGCGCACATCGTCCTTGCCGTTCTTGTCCTGGCCCACCACCTCCTCGTCATAGGCGTCGCAGAGGACCGAGAGGACCGTGCGCTCCACGCCCAGGGAGGGCTCGATGACGTAGGGAATGTAGTGCTCGTTCTGCTCCTGGTCGAAGTAGGTCAGATCCTTGCCGGAGGTATTCTGGTGCTGGGTCAGGTCGTAGTCGGTGCGGTCGGCCACGCCCCACAGCTCGCCCCAGCCGAAGGGGAAGAGAAACTCAAAGTCCGTGGTGGCCTTGGAGTAGAAGCACAGCTCCTCCGGGTCGTGGTCGCGCAGGCGGAGATTTTCCTCTCTGAGGCCGATGGACAGGAGCCAGTCGCGGCAGAACTGCCGCCAATACTGGAACCACTCCAGGTCGGTCCCCGGCTTGCAGAAGAACTCCAGCTCCATCTGCTCGAACTCCCGGACGCGGAAGATGAAGTTGCCGGGAGTGATCTCGTTGCGGAAGGACTTGCCGATCTGCCCGATGCCGAAGGGGAGCTTGCGGCGGGTGGTGCGCTGGACGTTGTTGAAGTTCACAAAGATGCCCTGGGCCGTCTCGGGGCGGAGGTAGACGGTGTTCTTGGCGTCCTCGGTGACGCCCTGGAAGGTCTTGAACATCAGGTTGAACTGGCGGATGTCGGTGAAGTTGTGCTTGCCGCAGGTGGGGCAGGGGATGGCGTGCTCCTCCACAAAGTCCTTCATCTCGGGCTGGGAGAAGGCGTCGATGGGCTTGGGCAGCTCAAAGCCCTGCTCCTGGCACCAGTCCTCAATGAGCTTGTCGGCGCGGAAGCGCTCGTGGCACTCGCGGCAGTCCATCAGCGGGTCCGAGAAGCCCGCCAGATGGCCCGAGGCCACCCAGGTCTGGGGGTTCATGAGGATGGCGGCGTCCAGGCCCACGTTATAGGGGTTCTCCTGGACAAACTTTTTCCACCACGCCCTTTTGACGTTGTTCTTCAGCTCCGCGCCCAGGGGACCGTAGTCCCAGGTGTTGGCCAGGCCGCCGTAGATCTCCGAGCCGGCGAAAATAAAGCCGCGGCCCTTGCAGAGGGCGACGATTTTTTCCATGGTTTTTTCGGTGTTTTTCAGCATAAGTAAGCCTCCGTGCGTGTCTTTTGGTCACAACACTTCAATTATAACCGACTGCCGCCGGATGTCAACCGGATTGCGAGAAAAACCTGCCGCCGCAGAGCTTTTTTGCAAATTCGCTTTTGTTTTCGGGCATCCTATGCTATACTAGGCGTTAATTCCCAAGGCTAAAGGAGCGTCCCCCATGAAAAGCATTTCCCGTGTCATTCTCTCCGCCATTCTTCTGGTGCTCACCGGCCTCCTGGTGGCCGCGGCCCATTTCGCGACTGACTGGTTCTTTTCCTTTTATCCCGCTTTCTCCCGCCGGGCCGTGGGCGTCCTGGCGGCCATCACCGCGCCGCTGCCCTTCGCCCTGTGGGAGGTGCTGGTGCTGCTGCTGGCCCTCTGGGCGGTCTATACGCTGGCGCGGTGTTTTTCGCGGCACCGGGGCTTTTTGACGTGGCTCTCGGGGGTGCTGCTGGGGGTGTCCGCGGCGGTGTTCCTCTTTGTGGGGCTGTGGGGCCTGGGGCACTTCGGCCCCAAGGCCGGGGAGCAGCTGGGGCTGGAGACCCGGCCCTACACCGCCGACGAGCTGTACGCCGCCGCCGCCCACTACGCCGACCAGGCCAGCGCCTACGCGCTGCTGGTGGAGCGGAACGCCGAGGGGGTGGTGCAGTTCTCCCCCTTCAAGACCCTGGCGGCCCAGGCCGGGGAGGGCTATGAAAAGCTGGCGGAGCTTTATGACTGCTTCGACGGCTCCACGGTCCGGCCCAAGCGGCTGACGGCGTGGAAGCTGTACTCCTCCTTCGGCGTCACCGGCGTTTTCCTGGCTTTCACCGGCGAGAGCAGCGTCAACCCCGACACCTTCGAGGCCTCCATCCCCTTTACCATGTGCCACGAGATCGGCCACCGCATGGCTTTTCCGGCAGAGAACGACGCCAATTTCTGCGCGTACCTGGCGTGCATGGCCAACGAGAGTGTGGAGTTCCGCTATTCCGGGGCATATTCGGCGTTCATCTATTGCTATAACGCACTCCACGCCGAGAACCCGGACCGTGCCGCGGAGATCTGGAACCGCGTGGCCGAGCCGGTCCGCGCCGACGCCCGCGCGGCCACGGCCCACTACCGCCAGTACGAGGGCAAGATCCAGGACGCGGCGCAGAAGGTCAACGATGCCTACCTCAAGACCTTCCAGGAGGAGGACGGCGTCAAATCTTACGGCGCCGTGGCGGATTATCTGATCGCGCTGTATTTGACCGGCGAAATTTAAAAAAGAGCTTGACAAACCGCGTCTTCTCGCTTATAATAAACAAGCTCTCGGACGATTAGCTCAGCTGGTAGAGCATTCGCTTGACGTGCGAAGGGTCAGCGGTTCGAGTCCGTTATCGTCCACCAGTGAAAAGCCCTGTATTCTCAATGGATACAGGGCTTTCGTCATTCTTATCCCGTTTGGCGTTGTATGCGCTGTGTTAGTAACGCTCAGACCTCTACTGCGCGGAGTAATTCCTCAACGTCGGTATGGACGTAGATGCTGGCAGTCGTGTGATAGTCGGCGTGGCCCAGGATTTTTTGCAGAACCTCGGGCGGCATGCCGGCTTTCCGGGCACGGCTGGCGTAGGTATGGCGCGTGGCGTGAGGCGTCTTTCGCGCGATTTCCAGTTTATTCAGCAGGGGATAATAGTCCCGTCTCCGAAAGTTATTCGGGGTGTGCTGGCCGGCATAGCCAGACAGCAGCTGCGCACCTGTTGCCTGTTCGGCGAAATACTGGAAATATCCCCGGCCCTCGGGACAGATGGGGATTACCCGGTTGCGGCCGGCTTCGGTTTTCTCGCCGCCTACAACGTAGCGTCCGTGGTAATCGTCCAGGGTGAGCGCGAACAGCTCGCCGATGCGCATACCGGTATAGATCAGCATGAGGATAATTTTTGCCGTTTCGCTGCCATTCTGCTCCAGGCGCTGGATGTCGGTGTCGGAGAAAATTTCCTTTTCCTGCTTCACCTGCTCAGGCAGGCGCACGAACGAGGCAAAATTCGTGGTCAGCAGCTCCTCGCGGATAGCCCACTTGGACATTTGCGTGATGAGCTGCTTGTATTTGGAGACGGTCGAATGCTTCTTTCCCATATGCGGTTCCAGGGCCGTTTGGAAATCCGCGGTGCGGAGGTCCCGGAACTTCTTTTTATGTAGTCCGGAGAAAACTTGAAAGGATATGTCGTACTGCGACCGTCCGGAAGCGGTCAGGGTTTGATAATGTTCTGTTTTCCAGGCATCGAACACCTCCTCGAAGGTCATGTTATAGCGCTCGGATATCTCTCGCCCGGCCAGGCGGTTTAGGCATTCCAGTGCGGCGGTTTTGGTCTCGTAATAGCCGAGGATGGTCCGGTTCCGCGCCGCGACCCACGGACGCCGGCGACGGCCCTGGAGCTTGTAGACGGTGCCGGTGCCGTTGGCCCGTTTGAGGGCCTTGCGTGGCTCTTTGATCTGCTTCTTGCCGCAAAAGGGACAAAAAATCCCCCCTGCCGGGATTTCGGCCCGGCATTTGATGCAATTCACTTGATTTTCCTCCCATTGTGGAATATAATGAGAGGGCAGATGGCTCGTCAAAGTATCTGCCCTCTTGCCGTCCCTGGTGCGTCAACGCCGGGGGCGGCTGTTTATTGTGCGGCTTCCAGCGCCGCGATGCGCTGCGACATGGAGCGGACCAATTCTTTCAGCAGCGACACGTCCCCTTCCAGAGCCTCTACGCGGTCTTTGGGGGCCAGCGTGTCCAGAATTGTCTGCTGGCCCTCGGCGAGCAGCCTGAGCTGCGGCAACACGACGTTCTCCTGGGTGACGGCGACGCTGGTCAGGTCCTTTTGTATCTGTCCGATAGCCGCTCCCTGCTTCTCCAAAATTTCTCCGTGCTTCTCCAGAATCCTTCCATGCTGTTCAAGGATTTCCAGAATCTTTTCTTCGTTGCTCATTGTGATTTCTCCTTTACTCAAAATAGCTTTCGTCGCACACGCCAAGCACCAAGCCCTGGCAGCGGATATCATCGGTCATGAGGCGCGGCTCATATTCCGGGTTATGGGAGAGCAGGACACCATCCCCCAGTTCCTTGACCCATTGCTGGCCATCCATGAAGAAGACGCCGATCTGGCCCGGCCCGATTTGCTCCTGTGCGCGAATGAAAAGGAGGTCACCGTCTTGGTAGGTAGGCTCCATGCTGTCGCCGCTGACCGGTGCGATATAGGATGCGCCGCGGGGCGGCTCCTTTACAAGCCGGTAGTTTTCTGGATATTCTTCTCCAGCTGGCTGGCCTGTGCCCGCGCTCATGGGTGTAGAGTAACCGGGGAAAATATAGATGATTTTGTCCTCGGCTGCTTCCATCTGCCTACGCTGCTCCTGAATGATAGCAGCTCTAGCCGCTTCGCAACGCCGGGATTCCACATCCAACACACCATCCACCGCTTCCTTCCCGTATGGGTCTAGGAGGCGGTATTTTTGTATGTGCCCCATTTCGGCACCATTAACAATAAAACCATCCGCTTTCCAATAGTTGGGGTCAAGTTCATCTTCATTGACCCAATAGTCCAGGGCTGTGTTGAAATAATCAGATAGTTTTCTCAAAGTAGTCAGCTTTAACCCTTCATATCCCTTCTTATACCAGCCAACAATTGTAGAGTAAGGAATACCGCTATTTTGGGATAGCGTTAGTTTGTTTAGGCTGTATTTCTCCATCAGAAAATCCAGCTTTTGAAGAAAATCCATTTGAGAACCCCCTTTCGATTAAAGAATACCACAGGTAAAACAGAAGGTCAAGAAAAAAATTGCCCCTACTCGCAAATTTATGCTTGATAAGTTGCGAGTAGGGGCATATAATACAATCAAGATTTGCCCCTAGGGGTAAATAACGTAATGGTAGGGGGTGACTCATATGCTTAAACTTAAGCAAACCCTTGAAGCTAGCCCTATTGGGCTGAAAGGGTATGCAAAACTACTCGACATGGCAGACAAGACGCTCTACAACAAGTTAACAGGAGCAAGCGACTTTACTGATCCAGAGTACCGAGAACTCAGGAAATTACTCCCAGAGTACAACATCGACTATTTGCTTACAGAGGACAGCGCGTGACCGGGCGGGGCGCAAAAGGGAGGGGGTGACATAGTGAAACAGACACTTATGCTTGGCGCACCTAATATGCGGCAAAAGCTTGTAAAGGGAAAACCGCCTCGGGAGCGGAAATCCCGAGGCGGTTCGGCGAGATGCCGGTCATTGTGGGCCGCATTCAAGCAAAACTGGAAGGAACAGCCGTTAACGTCAAAAATCAGTCTGTTCGTTTCCATTGGCGCGCTGATCGCCGGGATTCTTTTCCGGTAGCGATATAACCCCGATGGATTGCAGCAACGCCAAAATCGAGATGATGAGCGCCAGGATGGCAATCCAATTTTTCTTGAGATAGTCCATCAATTGACTCTTAAATGGTGCTTGTGTCAGAGGGGGTGATAATTTGAAAAATTGTGGTAAAACATTCATTGAAATCCAAGGATCGCAAGTTCCCACGGCAAAATGGACATGCGAGCAGTTCAGCTCCCTGATGAGCAGCATTGACCGAGCGAAACTCACAGCGATTGCTGCCGCAGCCGTTTCTGCCGCAGCTCTGGCGATCTCGATCATTGCGATCTGCATGGTCTAGTGGGCAGACATGATGCTGACGATCAATGCCGCAATGGAAATCAATGTTGGAATGCACCATTGCCAGAGACGATCGAAACGGTCCTCCAGAAGTTTCTTTCCCTTCGGAGATACCCAGAATTTATCCTCTGCATATGTTTTCCACTCTTGCATTGACTTGAATGCTGTCATTGTTCCGTCTGGATGTGTACACACGAGATAATCAGAGATACACAAGTTTATCATCGTCATGGAATCTGCTGCATCGCCAAATTTTTCTTGTAATTCCTTTAAGGTTTTGCTTGGATGCCGCTTGATGTACCGCAAAATCTTCCTTGTTTCCCTGTCGAAATAAACTTCCATCGGTTACAAATCCTTTCTGTTTCTCCTGACACATCTACATCATGCGAAAAGTGTAACACAAAAACACAGCTCAATCAAGTTGCGCGATGCCCTCCCCCCTGGTATGCGGGTAGTGTACCTGTTTGCGACGGATAAAGGGCGTCCCAACGCATGAAGGAGGTGATCGATTGACCATTGAAGAACGTGATGCTCTGTTGGAGATCGAAAAAAAGCTGGCAGCCATTGAATCGCTACTTCAACGACTGCCGGAAATCCAGGCTGTGGTACTGTTTCAAATGTATGATGAGTATCAGACGGCAAAAATGCAAGGAAAAAAGCATCTGATGTTTGGGTTATTCC
Organism: Oscillospiraceae bacterium; assembly: GCA_022792945.1. Taxonomy (GTDB): domain Bacteria; phylum Bacillota; class Clostridia; order Oscillospirales; family Oscillospiraceae; genus Avoscillospira_A. The sequence continues at coordinate 22,015 of JAAWBZ010000070.1, forward strand.
TGCGCCCGATTCGCGGTGAATCCAATAACTCGTTAATGTACTGCATTCATCAATTCTACCATAAAGGAGCATTTATTATGAGGATTGAAACCTTGACGGCGGCGGAGGCGACGGAAGTCCTCCGGGGGCTTGGCGTGAAGATCACGCCGGTGGTGCTGCGGGACGGACTGCTGGACCGGCGGTATCCCTTTGGCGAGTGCTTCCAGACGGGGAACGGCTCAATCAAGTGCACCATCTACAAGCGTCTGCTGGACGCCTGGATTACGGAACGGGCGACCGATCTTCCGGACGCGGTTTGAGGGGAGGCGCATGATATGACCACAAAAGAGCTGTTGGAATCCTACCTGGAGATGGAGAAGAACAGGATGTTCTATTCTGCGGCGGACTATCACATGAACCGCGGAAAACCCGGGCGGGAAGATGAGTTCAAGGAGGCCCAGGAGCGGGCGACGCTGTTGGAGGAGCTGTTGGAGGCGATCAAGTGAGTGAGGAAATCTTCTCTGCCATGACAGAAATGGTAAAAAGCGCCCCGCCAGGCGCGGTGACACCTGACAGGGCAATCAAACCTAGTCGTCAAGATCAATCTCGTCCTGAATTTTTTGCAGAACTTCCCGTATAGCATCTCTCCGCTGCTGCAATGTTTCGGCCATGACTATCTCTTCTCCTTCACGTCGCTCCGTCCCACCAGGTAGTCCAGCGACACGTCGAAGAAGTCGGCGAGAGCGCAGATAGATGGGAAATCATATGCGATTATGCCGCTATAGCGAGATGCACCGGAAACGACAATTTTTTCTAGTTCACTGACTGGAATTCTTTTTTCTTTACATAGGAGGAACAGGCGGCCCATGAATGCTACATTTTTTTCGTCTGAAAAAAACATTTCCATTTTCCCCGGTTCTTCAGGACGTGTTACATCATCGGTTTCTCCAACTAAATAGTCCAGCGTTGTTTTTAGGGTTTTCGCCAGCAAAATGACTTTCGAGATTGTTGTTTCTCTGCGACCTTTTTCAATATCGTTGATGGCCTGCATGGACAATCCTACAGCCTCGCCTAGCTGCTTCTGTGTCATTCCGGCAGATTTTCTGAGCTCAAAAATTCGTTGTCCAAAAACATTTCCCGAATCCATAAAAACACCTCTTGACACTACGCGAAAAGCATAGTATTATACTACTACGCAAATAGCGTAGTCCAAGGAAAGGAGGACGCATGAAAATCGCTATGAGGCAAGAACGGCTAAATCGCGGCTGGACGCAGGAATATGTCGCAAAAAAGTGCGGCGTATCATATCAGACAGTCTGCGATTGGGAGAATAACCGCAGAAAGCCGTCCTATGATGTTCTTGTCAAGCTAATGGAGCTGTTTGCGTGTAGCGATCCCCGTTTACTGTTTGCACCAGAGATCGGGGAAGAAGCCTAGATTTCAAATATCTGCTTAAAGCATACCACGACACGAACAAAAAGGCAAGGGGAGGGCAACGAAATGGCAATGACAGCGAAGGTCGAGAACTATCTCGCAGACCGTCACAACACGACGCAGGGCATCAACGTGGAGATTGGAACAAGGGCTTGCATCAACTGTATCTGGTATGAGAAGCACTACCGGGAGAACCGGGGCAACATCCGCTTGTATGTCCCGATCAGCACGGGCTATTGCTTGTTGCATGAGCAGAACCGCGGGGCGCTGCGGCAGCCCTGCAAGGACTATGAAACAAAAGAAAGCCCCGCCAGGCGAGGACGCCAGGCGGCGGCTGGCGGGCGAGCAGAAGTTTAATCTGATCCTCGTCGCTATCCTCGCGCCTCTGGCCGCGGTCCTGCTCGCAATCCTGATCTTAGGAACCTGAGAAGGAGGAACACATGGACGTTACAAAAGGCTATAAGGCCTTCCGCAAGGGCCTGATCTGCGAGTCGGACAAAGAGCACCGGAAGCAGTACCAGGAGAACACGGATTACGAAGAAGAGGGCGGTAGGATTTGCAATCATGGCATGATGCACTACTGCCTGACGCCGCTGGACTGCCTCCAACATTACAACCTGATCGATGAAAACGGCGATCTGGTGGAGATATGCGAGGTCCAGGCCCTGGCAACACCAGTAACAGATGACAGCCGGAAATACGCAACCCAAAAATTACATATTGGTGCAAAGCTGCAAATGAAGGATTGGATCAAGGCATCCGTTAGCATCATGCGAGAATCCATTAAAGAGAACGGAAGATCGGGCGGCAACGAGTCCCAGCTTGCGGGCGGCAACTGGTCCCAGCTTGCGGGCGGCGACAGGTCCCAGCTTGCGGGCGGCGACAGGTCGATCTTGGTTGGCGACAGCAGAAGCATTCTAAAGGGCGGCCTGGGAAGCCTTCTGGTCATTGCAGAGCGCGACACGGAGGGAAACATCACAGGACATGCCGCGGGGATCGTAGACGGAGAGAGCATTCGGCCAGACACGTGGTATTGCCTGAAGGATGGGAAATTAACGGAGGCAGAGAGATGACAAGACTGGAAGCATTGACGTTTGATTTGCAGAATCGCTCTATGTTCCGCATGGTCAACACGCACAGCGACGCGGTGAAAGCGGCGGAGCTGGACATGACAATTCGGGAGCTTCGCCGGATGCTGAAGCGCGCAGAGCGGGCGCGGCGGGCCAGTCTGTACCAGCAGGCGGCGGTGGTGCTGTTCTTCGGCAGCGGGCTGTGCGCGTCGTTCGGGGCGTGGTGTCAACGCCAATTTGAAATTGTAAGAAAACGCCGAAGAAATTTTGTAGTTTTTCGGCGGGGGGGGGTAACAAAATTAGCAGCTGC
>JAAWBZ010000259.1 GCA_022792945.1 Oscillospiraceae bacterium
ATACTCGTAGGTCGCGATCAGCCGGGGCGGCTCCACGGTAATGAGATACATTGCCACCACGTCGCCCTGCAAGTTCTTGGCGAACAGATAATCCTCCCAATAGCCCACTACAAACTCAGGGTAATGGGTACTAAAGCCAATAACGCTGCCGGTTTCGTCAAAGGTGTAGCGCATGGTGAAGTATTCGCTGCCGTTGGCGTAGTTCCACCGTTCCGCTACCGTCGTACCGTTTACAATAAAATAATCCACAGACGTACCGTCGGCGTTCACCTTCCGGGTGCGCAGACCGTCGGCGTTGTACTCGTACCTGGTGGTTTTGGTGCCGGTTTTGGCGGTGGCAAGCTGCCGGCCGTTGCGCCAGGTGAATGTCCAATTGCTGCCGTTGAAATAGGTCAGGGGATTGCCAATCTGGTCGTAGGTAAACGTACCGGAGGTGGACTTGCCGTTGTGGGTTACGGTGAGACCAGTGAGCAAATCCTTCCACTGGGCGTCGCCATAAGTATAGGTATACCCGTCCCATAGATCGTTAAAAGGCGTGTAGGTACCAAGAATGTAATTTCTTTAAAATAACAGCAAGACTAAAATTCTGCACCTAGTGCTTCGACAAACACCTTTAGAACTTTTTTAGATGATAGCCTTAACCCCGCAACACTGATTAGCAAGGAGTATAAAATCATTCCAATTGGCATAAATAATAACCAGACATGGATCAATTGGTTAGTTAACCAACTTTTAACTAAAAATATTTCAAAAACCAATAATAAAGCATTATAAATTTCAATCATTGTTTTTGTACTTTTTTTCAACTCAAACGTCATAAAAACCAATGACCCCTCATTATAATCTTGTATAGTAACAGTAACAGATGGTAGAAAAGAATTATATACCAAAATACTACCTGTGTGAGCATAAAATACAATATTCTCATTAGTTGACCAAATTAATTTAAAATTATTTTCTGGACAATCGATTGTATTAAACACCCTTTTAACAATTTCATCTCGTTTATACGCAGATTTAAAGCAAGCAGAATGGTGCAAAAACCCACTTTTCATAGTAATTTCTCCCTAACTACACATATTTACAAATATATTGCGACTTCGCGAACCACCCGAAGCACCGCTGTGAACCTCTAATGAGCGAGTGTAGGATTCTGTAACATGAACGTCCATTATTCCACCTCCAATGCCTGCGGATAATTGAAAACCATCAATAGTGGAATCCAAATCACTTGCATGGGATAAAGATATAAGATCCACACCAACATATGTACCATTTCCAACACTTCCGCCAACATAAGTTGCCGATCCATATAGATCATAAACGGTAGCTGCATTGGTATATTGAAAGGCAACACCTGCGCCGTAACTAACTGCACCAACTGTTGCTGTACTGTCAACCCCTGGTGCTGAATAACTATACTGCCAATCAAAATTTCCTTTACTATCAAAAGCAAAACCAATACTAAACGACGCTCCTAGTCCCAATATGCCACTAATTGAAAAAGAAAAACTTATTGTCCACAGCCCCAATGGATCGGTTAAATTTACCGGATTATTATTGCAATAGGCAAACATATTAGTGCCCAAGAAGCCCTGGCCGGTACTGCCGTAGGAGTCGGCGTTTATGAATCTGGAGATAACGGGGTCATAATATCTACTTTGCAGATAGTAGAAGCCGGTTTCGGTATCATAATGGTATCCCCTATAGCGGAAAGGGTTACGATTTGCGAGGTGGGCGGGGTCGGTCAGGATTGCGCCGGTTGCATCCCGGACAGTTTTCACCTTGCCCCACTCGTCATACTCGTAGGTCGCGATCAGCCGGGGCGGTTCCACGGTAATGAGATACATTGCCACCACGTCGCCCTGCAAGTTTTTGGCGAACAGATAATCCTCCCAATAGCCGTTG
>JAAWBZ010000154.1 GCA_022792945.1 Oscillospiraceae bacterium
TGATGATAAGGAGAAACAGTGGAATCCTTATGAAAGGAAATGAATTCGATGTAAGGCAGGCGATGATTTCCCATTACAATTCGCTTTGGTGGTACAAAAGGTACGATGAAAAGCCGGATGCGGTAGACCCCCGCATCAGCAGGCGGGCGTGGACTTATATGAACGAGATGTATGGCGACCTGGATTTGGTCAATCTGCAGAGGCAGTTGCTTCTTGCGGAGCAGGAGCTGGGGCTGACCTGGACCGATATTGCATTTTCCAGGTTATTGGAATACCTTGTGATTACCAAACGGCGCATCCAGAAAAACTGGATGATTGAAAATGTACAAAACCGTATGCTCCTTCCGGTGGAAGACGCTTATATCCAGGCGGCAGGAAGACTTTTATGGCAGGTGGCGGGAAAGGATCAGGCAGCGCAGGAGATCCAGTATCTTGCGGCAAGAATTTATGTTGCAGGAACAGTCTGGCTCCGGGAAAGCGAGAACAGCGAACGTTTCCGGCTTTGCGCAGTCCGTTACTTGGGGCAGATCGGCGAAGTTTTGAGCCGAAGAGATTTGAGCGAGGACGAAGGACTGGTGCAAAAGCTGTGTGAAATGCTTTCGGTAATACAATATAAGGAAAATTACCATATTGCGGACTGGACGGATTCCAACAGAGAGGTCAAAAAAAATATGAGCGTTTTGTATGGAATCTGTCTGCTGCAGACTCACGTGTTGGAAGAGGGAACCGGGCTGACGTTCAGCCAGGACGATTTGGCCCAGATTGCGGTCTGCATAAAAAATTATATGCAGAAAAGCAGGAAAGAAGCGGTATTTGTAACGGCAGCCGATACAGAATCCGCAGATTACCAGTTGGAGAAGCTCAAAAAGCGATTTCCGGAGCTTCATTTTACAGGCGCAGTTCACTATCAGAAGTTTCAATCAGAGTCCTGCCGGGACAGGCTTATCATTTCTTCCGTTGATTTGAAACAAAAAGACGCAAATATTTACAAGATAACCAAACATGTAAATAATGAGGATTTGGCAAAGCTGGAAGAAGAGCTGAAAAGAAATCAGGGAAATTCAAGGAATTGGCGGGAACTGCTTACCGGAAACCTAGCGTGGGAGGTAAACGCTAAGGATAAGGCGGATGCCATTAGCCAGATTTGCAGCGTTTTAATGGAGAAAGGATATGCTTCAGCGGATTTTGAAGAAAAACTTTTGCAGAGGGAAGCCCTTACGCCGACTTCGATTGGGAACCGGACTGCAGTCCCTCATGTGTTTGACGAACATGTGAGAAAGGAATTTATTGCCGTGATTCGCCTGCGGCATAGAATCTTGTGGGACGGTAAGGAACAGGCCGATCTTCTGCTTGTTATGGCGGCAAGGCCCGGGCGGATTTTGGACGCATCCGGTTTTCTGCTGGATTGTAAAGAGTTGTACAGTAGAGATGGGAAGATTTTTAAATAGTATGTTAGTACCCTCAGTGGATAAGGGGACCGTGCGTCCCCTTATCCACTGAGGGTAAGTGAAGAGCCGCAGCAGGGTGAATGAAAGCATGCAGAAAAATGAGATATGTAAAGTAATGAAAAGTTAGTGACAGGATTAGAACGTATAGGAGGAACTTACAAATGTTAGTAAATATGACCGATATTCTGGCAGAAGCAGAAAGCATGGGATATGGGATTCCATGTATTAATACGCCGAATCATGAAACGCTCCGGGCGGTAATTGAGGCGGCAGAGGAGTTACATACGCCGGTGATTATTGACCATGCGGAGGTACACAATTCTCTGATTCCCATTGAGCGGATGGGGCCGGAGATGGTAAAAGCGGCGGCAGCGGCAAAGGTTCCGGTGTGTGTGCATCTGGATCATGGAAAAAGCTATACATTTTTAATGCGGGCGCTGGAAGCGGGATTTCCGTCAATTATGTTTGACAACAGTGACCTTCCGTTTGAGGAAAATGTGAAACGTACAAAGGAGTTTGTGGATTTTGCGCATGAAAGAGGGATTACCGTAGAGGCGGAGCTTGGAATTATGGCGTCTGCTATGGAGGATACCCATGAAGAGGCGGATGCGGAAAAGAGAATCCTGACTAACGCAGATATCAGGAATTTCTTTACGGATCCGGAACAAGCGGCGGAGTTTGCTGAAAGAACAGGCTGCGACGCTTTGGCGGTATGCTTTGGAACCATGCATGGAATCTATGCGGAGCCGCCGGTGCTGGATATCGATCGGGTAAAGGCTATCCGAAAGGCGGTAAGGCCTGAGTGCAGGATTGTAATGCACGGTTCTTCCGGGGTTGATTTTGAACAGGTAAAAACAGCGATTTCGGCAGGATGCTCTAAAATTAATTATTATTCTTATATGGCGAAAAGCGCAACGCAGTTCGCCGCAAAAAAAATTGAGGAATCCAATGGAACGATTGCATATCATGAACTCCAGGAGGCGGCATACGGACATATGAAAGAATATGCGAAGGATGTGTTAAAAACATTCCGCAACGGGAAATAGAAGCAAAAAA
>JAAWBZ010000135.1 GCA_022792945.1 Oscillospiraceae bacterium
AGGGCGCTGGGCATTTTGGCTTCCAAAATGCCCCCTTGCCGATGTTACAGGACAGTTGAAACCGGCTTTGCCGGTTTCGTGCCGCTACTGCGGCACACAAGCCGCTTCACGGCTTGAAACTGTGCTATAATATCAAAAACACCGTACAATCGTGCAGCGGCGCGCAAGCCGCTTTGCGGCTTGAACCTGTGCTATAATAAACGCACAATACTGGGAGACCCGGGATCCGGGCCTCCCAGCGCCTATGGGTAAGCGGGGATTCCGCCGTATTTTTTTGCAGATGAGGGGGAGGTCGATTCCGTGGAATTGAACATGACGCAAAAGCAGACGCAAACCTTGTCGCCTCAGATGATGCAGTCTATGGAGATCCTACAGATGGGCTCCCAGGAGCTGCTGGAGTACATCGAGGAGGCGGTGCAGGAAAACCCCGTGCTGGAGCCGTCGGAAAATTACGACCGGCTGGACGAGTTCTCCACCCTCAAGCGCAAGCTGGAGTGGCTGGAGTCCACCGACCCCCAGAACCGCTATTATCATCAGCAGGACACCGAAGAAGAGGATGACCCCCTGCGCAACTACGGAATGGTGGAAGATCAGGAGGACAACCTCTATTATTATGTCTCCTCCCAGATCCGTGTGCTGGATCTGGAGCCCGAGCTGATGGAGGCGGCCATCTTCCTGGTGGAGAGCCTCAACCAGAACGGCTGGCTGGATGAGGACGTGCCCACCCTGGCCCAGGCCCTGGGGGGATCGGAGGAGCTGGTCTGCCGGGCCCTGGAGGTGGTGCAGTCCCTGGAGCCCGCCGGCGTCGCCGCCCGGGATCTGGCCGAGTGCCTGCATTTGCAGCTCATCCGCCGTACCCCGGTGAACCGGCTGGCCCTCTCCATTGTGGACAAGTACCTGGATCCCCTGTCCAAGAACCGCTACGGCCTCATCGCCCGGGAGCTCAAGGCCACCCCGGAGGAGGTGCGGGAGGCCTGCGACCTGATCCGCTCCCTCAACCCCCGGCCGGGCACCGGCTTCGCCGCTCGGGAAAACCTGACCTATATCAACCCGGACATCATTGTAGTCAATTTCCCCGACCACTTCGAGCTGCTCACCAACGACTATTTCTTCCCCAGCCTCCACATCAGCGGGTACTATACCAAGCTGATGAAGGAGGACACCGACGACGCCCAGCTCAAGGAGTACCTCACCGGCAAGGTGCGCCAGGCCAAGTGGGTGGTGCGCTCCATCGAGCAGCGCCGCTCCACCCTCATGTCCTGCGCCGAGTGCATCCTGGAGCTCCAGGAGGCCTTCTTCCGCAAGGGCCCCGGCCATCTGGTGCCCATGTCCCTGGCGGACGTGGCCGACCGGCTGGGGGTCCACGAGTCCACGGTGAGCCGGGCGGTGAAGGAGAAGTATATCCAGTGCTCCATGGGGGTCTACCCCCTGAGCTACTTCTTCTCCCGCAGCCTGGGCAGCCCCAGCCCCTCCGGGGAGTCCTCCTCCCCCGACGCGGCCAAAGCCCTGCTGAAAAAGCTTATCGCCGAGGAGGACAAGCGCAAGCCCCTCTCCGACCAGAAGCTGTGCGAGCTGATGTGCGCCCAGGGCTGCGCCCTGTCCCGCCGGACGGTGGCCAAGTACCGGGACGAGCTCAACATCCCCAGCACCCCGGGCCGGAAGCAGTATGAGTGAATTCCCGTAAAAATGATCAGAGAATAGGACGAGATACATGGAGTTTCAAGCGGTACTCTTCGATTTTGACTATACCCTGGGGGACGCCACCCGGGCGGTGGCGGCGGGGTTCACCCACGCCCTGACGGAGATGGGCCTGCCCGTCCCCGATGAGCAGGCCATCCGGGCCACGGTGGGCATGATGCTGGAGGACGCCTTTACCCTGGTCAGCGGCGACAGCCGGCCGGAGCGGCAGGCGGAGTTCCGCCGCCTCTTCGGCCAGGTGGCCCACCCCATGCAGCTGGAGGGGGTGCCCCTCTTCCCCGGCGCCCGGGAGCTGCTGCTGGCCCTCCACGGGGCGGGCATCCCCGCCGCCGTGGTGAGCAGCAAGCGCACCGATACCCTCCGGGCCATCTTTGACAAGCACGGCCTCACCGGCGCCCTGTCCCACATTGTGGGGGGCGACCTGGCCCCCCGGCCCAAGCCGGATCCCTCGGGGGTGCTGCTGGTGCTGGACGAGCTCCACATCCCCCCGGCTGAGGCCCTCTTCTGCGGCGACACCGTCATCGACGCCGAAACCGCCCGGCGGGCGGGGACCCACTTCTGCGCCGTGCTCAACGGGGTCACCGGCCCGGCGGCCTTCGCCCCCTTCCCGGTAGACCATATCGCCCCGGATCTGCCCGATCTCACCGCCTGGCTGGGGCTGGCGGCCCAGACCTGATAGAAAAACACGGCCCGCGCGCTGCGCGGGCCGTGTTTTTTTTACGCAAACGGGGCAATCTATTGGTACTCTATATCCGGGAGGTGGGATCGGTGTACAAAAGGCTTCCGGCCCTGGGGGCCGCCCTGGTGTGGGCGGCGCTACTGGCGGGCTGCGGCGGGGGATCCGCCGGGGCGGGGGTGGTCAGCGCCAACGGCTCCACCTCTCTGGAGCAGGTCATGGGCATCCTGATGGAGTCCTACCGGGAGATATGCCCGGAGGTGACGGTCAACTACACCGGATCCGGCTCGGGGGCGGGCATCGCGGGGGTCATCGCCGGCACCTGCGACCTGGGCCTGAGCAGCCGCCCCCTCAAGGAGCAGGAGCTGGCCCAGGGCATCCGGGCCCATCTGCTGGCCCTGGACGGCCTGGCGGTGGTGGTCCACCCGAACAACCCGGCGGAGGATCTGGCCCTGGAGGAGATCGCCCGGATCTTCCGGGGGGAGGTGTCCACTTGGGCGGAGCTGGGCTGGGAGGACCGGCCGGTGGCCGTCATCGGCCGGGAGGCCGGCTCCGGCACCCGGGGGGCCTTTGAGTCCATCGTGGGGGTGGAGGGCCGCTGCGCCTACACCAACGAGCTGACCTCCACCGGGGACGTGCTGGCCAACGTGGCCTCCAACCCCAACGCCATCGGC
>JAAWBZ010000071.1 GCA_022792945.1 Oscillospiraceae bacterium
CTCGGAAATCGCGAGGCCCGCGGCGTCGTCGCCGGCCTTGTTGATCTTGTAGCCGGAGGAGAGCTTCTCCAGATTGGCCTTCATGGCGTTGACGTTGTTGGTGTAGTTGCGGTAGGCATTCATTGCCATAATATTATGCTGAATTCTCATGATAAACCTCCATAGTTTCCTGCGCCTCTGCATCCATGCATCGGCTCCGGTGGGCGGTGCGCCGCGCCCCGCATCTGGCCAGACTGCGGAGGGGACGGCGCGTTACGAACATTTCATCCGGGTGAATGGACGGGCATTTCTGCCCTACACACTCTTCTTCGTCCGCTCCTGCGGAAAAATTAAGCCCTTTTTCAAAATTTTTCTCCGCCCCCTGGAGAAATCTGCCATCGATTTTCAATCTTTTCTTGACACATTCCGTTTCCGCAGGTACAATAGAAGGTGGACTGGTATTGGCTGCGCGCGCTTTTGGGGAAGCGCCCGCCGCCGTTGCTGACCCCGCGCAATCCCGATTCTTCAGATAAGGAGGTGTGTTCGCAGAATTATGGAGCCTATGCAAATCATTGTTCCCATCATCGTCGGCGTTGTCTGCGCCGTGGCGTTCTTCCTGGCCGGCATGTTCTACCGCAAGAAAGTCGCGGAAAAGGAGATCGGCAGCGCCGAGGAGGAGGCCCGTCGGATTATCAACGAGGCAATCAAATCGGCCGAAAATAAAAACCGCGAGATGCTGGTGGAGGCAAAGGAAGAGATCCATAAGTCTCGTACAGAATACGAAAAGGAAGTCAAGGAGCGCCGCACCGACCTGCAAAAGCAGGAGCGCCGCTTGCAGCAGAAGGAGGAATCCCTGGACCGCAAGCTGGACAACCACGAAAAACGTGAGGAGGAGCTGAACCGGAAGCTCCAGAGCGTCGCCGCGGCGCAGGAGGAGGCGCTGCAGCTCAAGCGCAGCCAGATGGAGGTGCTCGAGCGCATCTCGGGCCTGTCCCAGGAGGACGCCAAGGCTTACCTGCTCAAAAATATCGAGTCCGAGGTCCGGCACGAGACCGCCATGAAAATCAAGGAGGTGGAAAGCCAGCTCAAGGACGAGGCCGACCAGCGCGCCCGCGAGATCATCGCCACCGCCATCCAGCGCTGCGCCGCCGACCATGCCGCCGAAGCCACCGTCTCTGTGGTACCCCTGCCCAATGACGAAATGAAGGGCCGCATCATCGGCCGCGAGGGCCGCAATATCCGCACGCTGGAGACCATCACCGGCGTGGACCTCATCATCGACGATACGCCGGAGGCCATCACCGTCTCCAGCTTTGATCCCATCCGGCGCGAGGTGGCCCGGCTGGCGTTGGAAAAGCTGATCGTGGACGGGCGCATCCACCCCACCCGCATTGAGGATATGGTGGAAAAGGCCCGCCGGGAGGTGGACCACACCATCAAGCAGGAGGGTGAGCGCGCCACCTATGAGACCGGCATCCACAACCTGCACCCGGAGCTTATCAAGATGCTGGGCCGGCAGAAATACCGCACCAGCTACGGGCAGAACGTCCTGAACCACTCCATTGAGGTGGCCCACATCGCCGGGCTGATGGCCAGCGAGCTGGGCGTGGACGTGACGCTCTCGAAGCGCGCGGGCCTGCTGCACGACCTGGGCAAGTCCGTGGACCACGAGATGGAGGGCAGCCACGTCCAGCTGGGCGTGGAGCTGGCCCGGAAGTACAAGGAAAATCCGGTTATCATCAACGCCATTGAGGCGCATCACGGCGATGTGGAGCCCCAAACCATTGTCGCTTGCCTGGTCCAGGCCGCCGACGCCATTTCCGCAGCCCGCCCCGGCGCGCGGCGTGAGAATGTGGAGAACTATATCCGCCGGCTGGAGAAGCTGGAGGAGCTGACCGGTTCGTTCCCGGGCGTGGAGAAGGCCTACGCCATCCAGGCCGGACGCGAGGTGCGGATCATGGTCCGGCCCGAGGAGGTCAGCGAGGACAATATGATCCTCCTGGCCCGCAATCTGGCCAAGAAGATCGAGAGCGAGCTGGAATACCCCGGCCAGATCAAGGTCAACGTCATCCGCGAGACCAAGGCCGTCGATTACGCCAAGTAAACGCCTAAAAAGCATCCCGGCAGACAGGCTGCCGGGATGCTTTTTGTATGCAGATTGGCTTCGTGCCGTCGCTTTATTCTTCCCCGCAAATGTTGATTTCTTGCGCATCATTGACGCTTATGACCGGCTTTCCAGAGCCTGGTTCAGATCTCCGTTATAAAATTCAAAGCTTTCGCTTTCGCTGCGCCGGCTGACTGCCCCGCCATGCCCATCAGCATAACAGGTGGAATGAATGCTCTTTTCATAAGCTGGCTTCCTCACCATGTGTATTGTATACGGTGATCTGACACGCTGCACAGCCCGCCAGACGGGCTGGCGGGCTGCTTTTTCAGCATGCGGCGGAACGGTTCAGGCGCAGAGGCCCTTGGCCAGATATTCGGACATATCCGTGGCGAGGCGGCGGATAAACGGCAGCACATCCACCAGAATATCGTAGTTCCCCTTCTTGACGCCGCTGCAGGTGTGCTCGAGCAGGTCGTTCTGGTGGAGCATCATGGCCGTCCAGGTCTTCTCATTCCACTCCGGGTCCACCTTGGCCAGGGCCTGGGCGGTGGCGGCGGTGTTTTTGTCCCACATCCGCCGCAGGTTCTCCGGACAGCCGCCGTTGAGAAACACATTGTCCACGTATTCCACATAGATGCGGTTGCCCTTGTCGATGCACTGGATCAGCTGCTCGAGATCGTCGGAACGGCATACGCTGCGGAGGATCAGCGACAGCGTCCCCGGCAGGGTCAGCAGCTTCTCCCGGATCTCCGCGGTCCCCGGCGTATGGGACGCCACGCAGTCCAAATACAAAATACGCCAGAGCAGCTGGTCCGCGGCGTATTCGTAGACCGCGCGGTAGATCTCCTGCTGTTCCTGCTGTGTATACATGTTCTCTCACCTCATCCCCAGGGTATGCCGCAGCGGACTTTTTTGTGAAAGCTCCGTTTTTTCGTCCCCCATGGGGGCTTGCGGCGGGAATTCGGGTATGCTATGTTGATGCCAACAAAATGAAACGAGGTGTTTTGTGTGCACATGGCAGACGCTCTGGCCGCCCCGGCGGCGGCGGCAGCGATGTATGCCGCGTCCGGTGCGGCGGCGGGTGTCTCGGTCCGCGCGCTGCGCAGGGACGAGAAGCTGCGCTATATTCTCCTTCTGGTCTGCGCCGTGGGCGTCTGCAATCCCTTCTTCGACCGCGCGCCCCTTCTGACCGTGGGCGGCATCGCCGTCAGCGGCGGGGTGGTCTTCATGGCCGCGCTGGTCTGGGCGGTGTTCTTCGCGGCGGCGCGGCTGTGGGACCTGCCGGGGCTGCTGGGCCTGCTGCCCGGACAGGGCGTCACGGTGGACGGCCTGGCGGTCCGCAAGGAAAGCCTGCGGGTATCCGCAAAAAGCTGGGCTTTGTCCTCCAGGACTCGGCTAACCAGCTGTTCATGCCCACGGTGCTGGAGGATATGATCTTCACGCCGCTGAACTACGGCCTCCCCCGGGCCGAGGCGCGGGTGGATCGGGTCCTGGCGCAGCTGGGGCTGACGGAGCTGAAGCACCGCTATAACCATAAAATCTCCAGCGGCGAGAAGCGCATGGCCGCCATCGCCACCATCCTTGCCATGGAGCCGGAGGCCTTGCTGATGGACGAGCCGTCCATTTTTTATAGCTGCCGGATCACAAACCGGATGTGGGGCATCTCCACGCCGCGGTAATGCTTGACCCACCGATCCCGGGGGAGCATGCCGCAGCGGACGGCTACCCGCTGGGAGGGGAGGTTGGTGTCGCGAATGATGGCGCAGACCTCTTGGGCCCCCAGAACCTCAAAGGCGTAATCCCGGCACGCCCGGGCGGCCTCTGCGGCGTACCCGCGGCGCCAGCAGTCCCGCCGGAACAGGTAACCGACCTCCAGCACCTCCCCGTCCTTCCACGGCTGCATGGTCAGGCCGCACTGGCCGATGAGCGCGCCGGTTTCCCTGAGAATCACCGCCCACAGCCCAAAGCCCCAGGTCTCATAGCGGCGCAGCTGCCGCTCCAGCCATTCCTGGACCTCGGCGTCGGAAAACGCGCCCTCATAGGCATACATGGTCTCCGCGTCCTGCAAAATGGCGCGCAGGGCCGCCTCGTCTGCCGGCGTCAGGCGGCGCAGCGCCAGCCGCGCGGTCTCTAAAATCCTCAAAATCCCGCCTCCTTCGGCCTCTATCCTACCACAAAACGCCGGGTTTGCAAAGTGTTCACAAATTATTTAGAAAGACCTATTGACAACAGCGGCCCGCGGTGGTAAATTAGGTTTAGCACTCGGGAAGATCGAGTGCTAAACCGGAAGGAGGCCGCGCCATGGAGCTGACGGAGCGGAAAAAGAAAATCCTCCGCGCCATTGTGGACTGCTATATCCAATCGGCCGAGCCGGTGGGCTCCAAGGCCATCGCGGCCATGCCGGGGATGGACGTATCGTCGGCCACCATCCGCAACGAGATGGCGGACCTGACGGAGATGGGTTACCTCGAGCAGCCCCACACCTCCGCCGGGCGTGTGCCGTCGCCGGCGGGCTACCGGCTGTACGTCAATGAGCTGATGGAGGGCTACCGCCTCAGCGTGGACGAGACCCAGAGCCTCAACGAGGCCATGGAGCTGCGGATCCAGGAGTTTGACAAGGTCATGGGCCAGGTGGGGCGCATGGTCTCGCAGCTGACCAACCTGCCGGCCTACGCCGTGGCCTCCCGGGAGGGGGCGCAGCCAACGGTAAAGCACTTCGAGATCATTCCGGCGGACGCAGGGAGCTTCATCCTGGTGGTGCTGACCAATACCGAGACGGTCAAAAATAAGCTCATCAAGCTGCCCCTCCAGGCCGGTGAGCAGGATCTGAAGATCCTCTCCGCCGTGCTCAACGCCAGCCTCACGGGTCTGACCGTCCAGCAGATCACCCCAGAGCTGCTGGAGAAAATCAGCCGCTCGGCGGGAGCGGCGGCGGGGCTTGTGCCCATTGTGGTGGACTTCACGGTCCAGGTGCTCCAGGAGCAGAGCCGGAATGAGGTCTATCTCACCGGGCAGATGAAGCTGCTGGGCCAGCCGGAGTACCGGGACGTGGAAAAGGCGCAGGAGGTCCTGACCACCCTGGACGAGAGCGTGATCGCCAACCTGCCGGCCCCCACCGACGGGCCGGTGCAGATCCTGGTGGGTCCGGAGAACATCGCCAAGGAATTGAAGGACACGTCGGTGGTCATGACCCGCTTCGACATCGGGGACGGGATGCAGGGCATGATCGGCGTGGTGGGACCCACCCGCATGGACTACGCCCAGGTGACGGCGCGGCTGAGTTACTTCGCCGAGGGCCTGGGGAGGATGTTCGGAAAAAATGAGCTGCCGCCGTCCGCGCCTGCGCCGGAGGGCGAGAAGCCGGAATAGAGGTTTGAGAGATCGATATGGCAAAGGAAAAAACGCAGAACCCCCAGGCTGAGACGCCGGAGGAGCCGGAGACCGAGCCGGCAGTCCAGGAGACGGACGAAGCGCCCGGGACCGACGCCGCCCTGGCCCAGCTCCAGGCGCAGCTGGCCGCCGAGCAGGACAAATACCTGCGGCTGCTGGCCGAGTACGACAACTTCCGCAAGCGCTCCCAGAAGGAAAAGGACCAGCTATACACTGAGAGCCGCGCCGAGATCGTGGGAAAATTCCTGCCGGTCTACGACAACCTGGAGCGGGCGCTGAACCAGCCCACCGCCGACGAGGCGTACAAAAAGGGCGTGGAGATGACCATGGGGGGCCTGATGGAGGTCCTGGAAAAGCTGGGCGTGGAGCGCTTCGGCGACGCGGGCGACAGCTTTGACCCCAACATGCACAACGCGGTGATGCACTGCGAGGACGAGGCCCTGGGCGAAAACGTCCTGGCGGAGGTTTTTCAGAAGGGCTTCCGGGTGGGCGAAAGGGTCATTCGCTTCGCCATGGTCCGCGTCGCAAATTAAATTGTAAAATTATGCTGAATATATAGGAGGAACCAGTGATTATGTCGAAAATTATCGGTATTGATTTGGGTACGACCAATTCCTGCGTGGCCGTGATGGAGGGCGGCGAGCCCGTCGTCATCGCCAACGCCGAGGGCAACCGCACCACCCCGTCGGTGGTGGCCTTCTCCAAGACCGGCGAGCGCATGGTGGGCCAGGTGGCCAAGCGCCAGGCCGTCACCAACCACGAGCGCACCATCGCCTCCATCAAGCGCCACATGGGCACGGACCACCGCGTGGAGATCGACGGGAAGAAATATACGCCGCAGGAAATCAGCGCCATGACGCTGCAGAAGCTCAAGGCCGACGCCGAGGCGTACCTGGGCGGCACCGTCACCGAGGCCGTCATCACCGTCCCCGCCTACTTCAACGACGCCCAGCGCCAGGCCACCAAGGACGCCGGCAAAATCGCCGGC
>JAAWBZ010000072.1 GCA_022792945.1 Oscillospiraceae bacterium
ATGCAGATGCCCGAGCGCTTTGACCTGGAGTACGTGGGCGAGGACGGCGAGAAGCACCGCCCGATCATGATCCACCGCGCGCTCCTGGGCTCCATCGAGCGGTTCATCGGCGTCATCACCGAGCACTTTGCCGGCGCGTTCCCCACCTGGCTCAGCCCGGTCCAGGTGAAGCTGCTGACCATCACCAGCCGCGCCGACGATTACGCCGCCGAGGTCCGGAATACCCTGACGGCCCAGGGCCTCCGGGTGGAGCTGGACCTGCGCAACGAGAAGATCGGCAAGAAGATCCGCGAGGCCCAGATGGAAAAGATCCCCTTCATGCTGGTCCTAGGCGACAAGGAGGCCGAGGCCCGCCAGGTGGCCGTCCGCACCCGCAGGGGCGGCGACGAGGGTGTCATGAGCGTCGAGGCCTTCACCGCCCGCATCCTGGAGGAGGTCAGCTCCAAGGGACGCAATATTTAAGGAAGCCGGAGGAACCATTTTATGCAGTATACGTTTTCCAAAAAGGTCTCCGGCGCGGGCGGCGGCTCGGCGGTGGAGGAGATTCTCCGCTACGCCGGCGACCCCACCGTCATCTCCCTGGCCGGAGGAAACCCGGCCTCCGAGACCTTCCCGGCCCGGGAGCTGGCCGACATCGCCGCGGAGCTGCTCCGGGAGCAGCCGGAGCTGGCCCTGCAATATAATACGCCCCGGGGCTACGCCCCCTTCCGCGCCCAGGTGGCCGACCGGCTCAAAACCCGCAGCGGCATCGGCCGGGACTTTGACGATCTCTTCATCGTCACCGGTGGCCAGCAGGCCATCGACCTGGCGGCCAAGGTGCTCTGCGACGAGGGCGACACCGTGCTCGTGGAGAATCCCAGCTTCATCGGTGCGCTCAACGCCTTCCGGGCCTTCGGCGCGCAGCTGACGGGCGTCCCCATGGAGGAGGACGGTGTGGACGTGGCCGCCATAGAAAAGGCTCTGGAGGCTTGCCCCAACGCCAGGCTTTTCTACACCATCCCCTCTTTCCACAACCCCACCGGCATCACCACCAGCCTGGAAAAACGCAAGGCGGTCTATGACCTCTGCGTCCGGCACAACGTGGTGATCCTGGAGGACGACCCCTACGGCGAGCTGACCTTCGACGGCGCCAAGGTCCCCACCTATAAGTCCATGGATACCGAGGGAGCGGTGATCTACGTCAACTCCTTCTCCAAAATCCTCTCTCCCGGCCTGCGGGTGGGCTACACCATCGCCCACCGGGATATTATCGCCAACATGGTGGACTCCAAGCAGAACGCCGACGTCCACACCCCCATCCTCAACCAGCTGATGACCTACGAGTATCTCAAGCGCTACGATATCGACGCCAATATCCTGGAGATGCGCAGGCTCTACGCCCGCAAGTGCCAGGTCATTCTGGACGCCATCGAGCGCTGTCTCCCCGCCGCCATCACCCACACCACGCCCCGGGGCGGTCTCTTCGTCTGGTGCGACATGGGCGGCGGCTACGACACCAGGGAGGTCGCCAAGCAGTGCGCCGCCCAGAAGGTGGTCTTTGTCCCCGGCAGTACCTTCATGGTGGACATGGACGCCCCCTGCCCGGCCTTCCGCCTGAACTACTCCACCATGCCCGACGACCGCATCGTCCAGGGCGTGGAGCTGCTGGGCCGGGCACTCCACGGGATCATGGGATAAAAAGCGGGAATTTCGCAAAAAATCCTTGCTTTTCCGTCCCGTATGTGGTAGAATTCAAGGGTCTGTAATATGGATGGTCCTCTGCCGCTGCCGGCGCCGAGGCGCTGCGGCATTCCCTGCGGTATGAACGTCTGTCAATGAAGGAGGACAAGGTAAATGGATCTGATGAAGGCTCTGACCAGCCAATACATGAAAGAGGATGCGCCCCAGGTGAGCATCGGCGATACGGTTCGCGTTCATGTAAAAATCAAGGAGGGTTCCCGCGAGAGAATCCAGGTGTTCGAGGGCACGGTGATCGCCAAGAAGCACGGCGGCATCGAGGAATCCTTCACCGTCCGCCGCCTGAGCTACGGCGTGGGCTGTGAGAAGGTATTCCCCCTGCACTCCCCGCTGATCGAGAAGGTGGAGACCGTCCGCCGCGGCAAGGTCCGCCGGGCGAAGCTCTATTACCTGCGCGACCGCCTGGGCAAGGCAGCCAAGGTCAAGGAAAGAGTGTAATTTCAGCCGAAACGGCGAGGCGGGCAGACCCCGTCCCGCCGTTTGGCATATCTTGGGAGGCATCGCATGAAAAAAACCATCGGCATCATCGGCGGCATGGGCCCGCTGGCTACGGCGGACCTGTTCCGCAAAATCATCCTGCACACCGAGGCCAGAAGTGACCAGGCGCATCTGCGGGTGCTCATCGATAATAATACCAATATCCCCGACCGCACCGCAGCGCTGCTGCACGGCGGCGCGGACCCGGCCCCGGAAATGATCCGCAGTGCCCGTTGGCTGGAGCAGGGCGGCGCGGACCTTCTCATCATGCCCTGCAATACGGCGCATAATTTCCGCGCGCAGGTCCAGGCGGCGGTCAGCGTGCCGGTGCTGGACATGATCCAGCTGACCTGCGACGCCCTGAAGGCCCAGGGCGTCGTCTGTGCCGGCCTCCTGGCCACCACCGGCACCATCCAGACGGGCATCTACCAGCGGGTGTGCGGGGCGTCGGGCATCCGCCTGCTGACGCCGGACGGGGAAGGCCAGACGGCGGTGATGGAAATGATCTACAGCGGCGTCAAGGCGGGCCTTGAAACTTACGATACCTCCGCGGTCCAGCAAGCGGTTGCCCAAATGCAGACAGACGGCGCGCAAAAAATCGTCCTGGGCTGTACCGAGCTGCCCTTGGCGGCGGAGCAGTACGGTTTGCGTTTCCCCAGCATAGACCCGACGTTGGAGCTGGCCCTGGCCGCCATCCGCGCCGCCGGCGCTACCGTGCGCCCACAAAATTGAAAGCATTGCTGTGACCTTGTACTGAACGCAAAAAGAACCGCCGGAAGCGTTACAAGTGAAACATTCAGCCTGTTTTCTGCGTTACGACAACGCTGTCATCATGGAGTGCTTTGAAGGGCTGGAGCACCGCTGCTTCCTCCAGCGCCGCTTTGATGAGTCCCTGCACAACTCCGTTTGGCTCAGCTTCCTGCCCGCCCATGCCGCCTCGCGTTCTAGGTGCGCCTTGATCCGCTGGAAGAGTTCCTCTTATCAGTACCTTTAAAAAATACTGCTATAAACCAGTATTTTCTTGACAGAAAGGTGCTGATTTTATTCGCCGGCTATCATACTGCGTGTAATTCAATACAGGAGGCAGCGTATTGTACTCCTACATTTAGTATACATCCAAGACAGTACAGGCCCTTGTAAGTCACGAAAATTCATGGTATAATAACTGGAATATAACTATGTGACACCGCTTCGCTTCCTGGTATCATCCAAAGCAACAACGCAAAAGGAGGCCCCGTTATGCCCCACGACCATGAATACCTCCACCAGCACGGCATCGCCCACTCCCACGGCCCGGGCGGGCATACCCACACCCACGAGAATACCAAGGCGGTCCTCAACCGCCTCTCCCGCGCCATCGGCCACCTGGAGTCCGTCAAGAAGATGGTGGAGGACGGCCGTGACTGCTCCGAGGTCCTGGTCCAGATCGCCGCGGTGCGCTCGGCCATCAACAACGTCGGCAAGGTCATCCTCCAGGACCACATCCGCCACTGCATTGTAGACGCCGTGGAGACCGACGACCGGCAGGCCATCGACGACCTCTGCCAGGCGGTGGATAAATTCGTCAAATAGTTGCAATTCCCCACCCAGCCGGTATAATAGGGGTATTACGCCCCGCCCGGGGCGAAAATGAGGTGTTTGACATGAACACGGAAAATGAAAAGCTTAACCTGACCATGCTCTGCGACTTCTATGAGCTGACCATGGGCAACGGCTACTTCCAGAACGGTCTGCGGGACCGGATCACCTACTTCGACGTCTTTTTCCGCAGCGTCCCGGACAACGGCGGCTTCGCCATCGCCGCAGGGCTGGAGCAGGTGATCGATTATATCCAGAACCTCCACTTCACCGGGGACGACATCGCCTACCTCCGCGGCCGCGGCATCTTCAGCGAGGACTTCCTCGCCTATCTGCGGGACTTCCGCTTCACCGGCGACATCTACGCCGTGCCCGAGGGTACGCCGGTGTTCCCCAAGGAGCCGCTCCTGACCGTGCGCGCCCCGGCCATTCAGGCGCAGCTGATCGAGACGTATCTGCTGCTGGCTCTGAACCACCAGAGCCTCATTGCCACCAAGGCCAACCGCGTCGTCCGCGCCGCCCAGGGGCGGACGGTGCTGGAGTTCGGCTCCCGCCGGGCGCAGGGGGCCGACGGGGCCATCCTGGGCGCCCGGGCGGCCTACATCGGCGGGTGCAACGGCACGGCCTGCACCATCTCCGACCAGCTCTACGGCGTCTACGCCGGCGGCACCATGGCCCACGCCTGGGTGCAGATGTTCGACACCCAGTACGACGCCTTCAAGTCCTACTGCGAGGCCTACCCCCACGGCGCGACGCTGCTGGTGGACACCTACAACACCCTCAAGAGCGGCATCCCCGACGCCATCCGGGCCTTCAACGAGGTGCTAAAGCCCCTGGGTATCCGGGATTGCGGCATCCGCCTGGACTCCGGCGACATGGCCTACCTCACCCGCAGAGCCCGGCAGATGCTGGACGAGGCCGGCTGGGAGCGCTGCAAGATCTCTGTCTCCAACTCCCTGGACGAGTACCTCATCCAGGACCTCCTGCGCCAGGGTGCCGAGATCGATATGTTCGGCGTGGGCGAGCGGCTCATCACCGCCCGCAGTGAGCCGGTGTTCGGCGGCGTGTACAAGCTGGCGGCGGTGGAGGACCGGGAGGGACACATCATCCCCAAGATCAAGATCAGCGAGAACGTGGGCAAGATCACCAATCCCCACTTCAAGAAGCTCTACCGCTTCTTCGGCAACGACACCGGCAAGGCTATCGCCGACTATCTGTGCGTCTACGACGAGACAGTGGACGATTCCAAGGACCTGCGCATCTTCGACCCGGAGGCCACCTGGAAAACCAAGAACGTCTACAACTTCACGGCCAAGGAGCTTCAGGTTCCCATTTTCAAGGGCGGACAGCTGGTCTACCGGAAGCCCTCCCTGGACGAGATCCGCACCTACTGTCTCCAGCAGGTGGACACTCTCTGGGACGAGGTCAAGCGCTTTGACAACCCCCACACCTACTATGTGGACCTGTCGGAGAGGCTGTGGAACATCAAATATGATCTGCTGAAAAATCACAGCTGAGAAAGGAATGTTATGGAAATTACCGTTGGAATGCGGGGCGAAGCCTCGGCCATGGTCTCCCGGGAGACCACTGCGGCCGCCGCCGGGTCCGGCTCGCTGCTGGTCTACGGCACGCCCTATATGATCGCCCTGATGGAGCAGGCCGCCTGCGCCGCCCTGGCCCCCTGTCTGGACGAGGCACAAAGCTCCGTGGGCACCCATCTGAACGTCAGCCATGAGTCCGCCACCCCCGTGGGCATGGCCGTCCGCGCCGAGGCCGAGGTTACGGCGGTGGACGGGCGGCGCATCACCTTCCGGGTGACCGCCTGCGACGAAAAGGGCCTCATCGGCCAGGGGGAGCACGAACGCTGCCTCATCCGCGCCGAATCCTTCCTGGCCCGGACCTATGACAAGCTGTGATGGACCGGGAACGGCTGGAGGCGCGGCTGGCAGAGCTGCCCCTGTTCCAGTTTGAGTTCATCGACCCCCGGGAGCTAACCTTTGCCGCGCGCATCCGCTATGTCTGCGAGCACGAGTGCCGGCGCTACGGTACCAGCTGGGCCTGTCCGCCGGCGGTGGGCAGTGTGGAGGCATGTCAGGCCCGGTGCCTCGCCTTCCCCCACGCGCTGATGATGACCAGCGTGACGGAGGTCGCGGATATCTCGGACATAGAGGAAACGCTGGCCACCCGCGGCCCCCACGAGGAGCTGACGCGCCAGGTGCGGCAGCTGCTGGAGGAATGCGGCGCGGCGGAGACCTATGTGCTCTCCACCGACTCCTGCGCCCACTGCGCCCAGTGTGCCTACCCCGGCGGCCCCTGCCGCCATCCAGACCGGATGTACCCATGTGTGGAGAGCCACGGCATCGTGGTGACGGACATCGCGGAGAAATACGGCATCGACTTCCTGTCCGGGAACCTTGTCGTCTGGTTTTCCCTGCTTTTTTACCGATAAACTACGAAAAGTGAGATCATTTTATGCAATTTGACGCCCAATGTATCGACTGCCTCATCCGTCGCCAGCTCCGCCTGGCCGAGCAGCGGGGTGAGCCGGAAAAGACCTACCAGTACCTGCGGGACGTGATGCGGATCATGCTGGACGCGCCGGCGGGCGTAGCCGCGCCGTACCTGATGCCCCATTTCGCGGACGCCTTTGCGCGGTACTGGCCGGAGGCGGACCACTACGGCCCGCTGAAGGAAGCCTCCAACCGGGAGATGCTGGCCCGCCTGCCGCAGATGCGCCGGATGGCCGAGTCTGCGGAGGACCCGGTGCTCATGGGCCTGAAACTGGCGCAGATGGGCAATTATATTGACTACGGCGCGCTCTCGGACAGCGTCAGCATGGACACGCTGGCGGCACTGCTGGCAAAGGCTCCGGAGAATGAAATCGACCCGGTGGAGTACGGCCATTTCACCAAGGACTTGGCCGGCGCAAAGCGCCTGCTCTACATCGGCGACAACGCCGGGGAGATTGTGGCGGACCTGGTGGCGGTGGAGCACCTGAAGGCGCGGTATCCGGCGCTGGAAATCACCTTCGCGGTCCGGGGCGGCGAGGCCCTCAACGACGCCACCCGGGAGGACGCCGCGGCGGTGGGCATGGACCGTCTGGTGGCCATCGTGGACAACGGCACGCGCATCTCCGGGACGGAGCTGGCGTACCTGGGCGAGGAGATGCGTCAGGCCCTAACGGCGGCGGACGTGATCCTGGCCAAGGGCCAGGCCAATTTCGAAACCATGCTGACCTGCGGGCTGAATGTGTATTATCTGTTCCTCTGCAAGTGCAGGCGCTTTACAGAGCGTTTCCGCGTGCCGAAGCTGACGGGTATGTTCCTCAACGAACGACGCGTGGAATTTGGTTCTCCTTTCTGTTGATCAAAAATTACGCCGGCCTTTTCAGGCCGGCGTAATTTTCATGCCAACAGGACCTCGCCCACCGCCGGTACGGTCTCCGCCAAGAGGTCCGCACCGGCTTCTGTCAGCTCGGCGCGGCTGCCGTAGCCGTAGAGCACCCCCAGCGAATATACGCCCAGGGCCTGCGCGCCCTCCACGTCATGCCGCCGATCCCCTGCCAGCACTGCGCGGCTCCGGTCCGGTTCCCCGGCCAGGGTCAGTGCCCGGGCCAGCACGTCGCGCTTGGTTGCCCGGGTGCGCTCGTCCAAGCCGCTGCCGGCCACCACATCAAAATAACCGGCGATCCCAAAATGCTCCAAAATCTGTACCGCAAACGCCTCTGGCTTGCTGGTAGCCACGCCCAGGCGGCGCCCCGCCGCCCGCAGCAGCGCCAGCAGCGCCGGGATGCCGTCGTACATCTGGTTCTCGAAGATGCCCTGCCGGGTGAAATACACTCGGAAATCCCGGAGGAGGCCGTCCGCCGCCGCCGCGTCCACGCCGAAGGCCGCCTGGAACTCCGTCAGCAGCGGCGGTCCCACAAAGCGGTACAGCGCCTCCCGCGGCCATGGTGTCATGCCCGCGCGCTCCATGGCATAGCGGATGCTGTTGGTGATCCCCTCGCCGGGGTCCGTCAGCGTGCCGTCCAGATCGAAGAAAATCCAGTCAAACCGACTCATGACGCCTCCGCGCCGCCCGCGCGGCGCTTCCGGGAGAAGAACACCGCGATCAGCACCGCCGAGAGCACCACCGCTGCCGCCACCAGCACCACAGCCAGCATCGGCACACCGCCGCCGCCCGCCGGCGGCAGCTGCGACGCCGCAGGGATCAGCGGCGTCTGCTCCGGCAG
Source organism: Oscillospiraceae bacterium (assembly GCA_022792945.1). Lineage (GTDB taxonomy): Bacteria > Bacillota > Clostridia > Oscillospirales > Oscillospiraceae > Avoscillospira_A. The sequence goes on from JAAWBZ010000072.1 coordinate 8,024, forward strand.
CACATCCGGGTCCGCCGCCAGCTCCGGATTGCCCGGGTCCGAGAGGCAGATCCAGGTGTTCCGGATGCCGAAGCAATAGCCGGAATATCCCCACAGCCGCCCTTCACCATCCCGCCAGCACGTCTCAAACTGGTCCTCCAGCGGCCCGCTGTCCTGGAACCACGTGGTGTCCACCGTGGACACCTGTATGCCGGACCCGGGGTATTTCCACAGCACCACCTGCGGCGCGGACGCCATCTGCCGGTCACAGCTGCCGTCGTAGGGGATGAACTCGTTCCCATGGGCCTCCCGGAACGAGATGTAGTCCGGTACCGGCACGCAGTCGCTCAGACTGATCCAGCCGCGAATCACCGTGTAACCATCGTCGGTCCACTCGCCGCTCTCCACCGCGCACCAGGTCACGCCCCTGCTGTCGGTGTAGTGCCACTGGCCGGCGATCTGCGCGCCGTTGGCCAGGACCTCCGTCTGCCGCTGGGACACGGGGCTTTCCCACAGCGCCGCGTACCCCGCTGCGCCGTTGACGGTGTAGGCGCGGTAGAGGTAGTCGCACTCGTCCTGGTGCTTCCCCCAGAAATCGTCCGCCGGCTCCACGATGACGTCCGCGGCGGCAACCGCCGCCAGAAGCAGGCTGAACAGTGTAAAAATGAGCATCTTCCGCAGTATTTTCATGGTTTTCCTCCTCAAAGCAGCCAATTCAGCAGCAATCCGGCGCCAAACGAAACGCCGTTGGCAGTTACAGCCAGTCCCCAGGCCCGCCGGACGCCGAAGCGGGCGTAGCAGAAGCCCTCTGCCGCCGCCGCGCTCAGCTCCAGCGCCGCCGTCGCGCCCCAGCTAGGGAAGCGCTGGTGCAGCAGCACCACCGCGGGGTTGGTCATGGTGTTCACCAAGACGCAGAGCCACAGCGCCCGCCCCCGCAGGCCCCACAGCCATGCCACAGCTCCCTCAATGCCCAGCGTCAGCGCCAGAGACAGTGCCAGCGCCTTCCAGATCATCGTCCGGCCCTCCGCAGTCCCGCCAGCAGCGGCGGCAGGGACACCAGTGCACCCGCCGCCAGGACCGGCGGTCCCATGGCCGCTGCGCCGAAGTACGACGGCAGGAAGCCCAGGAACAGCCCGAAGGTCAGCAGTCCAAAGGAGAACCCCCGCAGCCCCGGCAGCAGCCGCGCCACGGCCCAGAGCGTCAGCGGCATGGTCATGTTGAACAGGAACAGCGCCGCCAAACCTGAGCCGGCGCGTCCGGCCCCCAGGTAGCACAGCGCCGCCAGCCCCAAAGAGGCCGCCGCTGTCTGCTCCGCGCCAAACCGGTCGGCCAGCAGGCCCCCCGCCGCCTTCCCCGCCGCCAGGGCCGCCACGGCCCAAAAGCCCCGGTCTGCCTTCCACGGCAGATCCGCCGCCAGCCCCAGATGGGACCGCAGAACCACCACCGCCAGCAGACATGCCGCCGCGGGCCACACGCCCCGTTCCGCCGGCAGCTCCGGCGGCGGGACCTCCGGCCCCTTGCACCACAGTGCCGCGGCCAGCGCCGCCAGCAGCAGCGCCGCACACACCGGCCACGCCCACCGCGCCGCTGCGTCCGCATACCGCCCGCCCAGGTAGATGCCAAAGGCCCCCGGCGAGACGAACAGCCCCAGCGGCCCGGCCCGTTCACTGGCATGGAGGGTATCCAGCCCGCCGCCCACGTGGAAGCAGGCGTTGCCCACCCCCGCGCACACTGCCGCGCCGGTCCCCGCCGGCAGCAGCCAGGCCAGAACCGTCAGCGCGCACCCGCCGGCGGCGAACCACCGGCAGCCGCCGAAGCGGTCCACCAGCAGGCCGATGGGCATTTGCAGCGCGAAGGCGCAGGCGTTGTAAAGCAGAATGCACACCGCCGCGTCCGCCGCCGGGCAGACCCGCCCCAGCATCAGCAGCGCGCAGCCCAGGTCCACCTGGAAATGGGCCGCGGCGTAGATGGCCAGCCGCCGCGTCATGGCCGTCCCTCCTTCCGTCTCTTACCCATATCACGGAAACCACTTGAAAAGGTTGCGCGCGCGGGAAAATTTTTTCACAAAAGCCCGCCGAGCCAGGCGAGGACCATTTCCAAAACGCAGCCCAGGATGGCTGCAACGGCGTAATTCCGGGCGCGGTTAGGGTATTTTTTGCGGTGGACGGCCCAGAGGACCAGCCCCGCAGGGGGAACAATCACCGCCAGGAGCGCCAGCCACTCGTTGGACCGGTCCGCGCCCAGGTCCCGGGGGACGGCGCAGCCGCAGTGGGGACAGATGATGGTTTCGGCGTCGATCCCGCCGCCGCAGACCTTGCAAACCCGCATACTGTCCGCCTCCTCAGCCACCCATGATCTTAGCAAAGACGTAGGTGCCCAGGCCGAAGAGGATACAGCCGCCCAGGGCGCAGGCGGCGTAGGTGCGGGCGCGGCTGGGCTGCTTGCGGCAGTACGCGCAGTAGAGGCAGAGGCCGACGATGGGCAGCAGCACCGACAGGACGCATAAGCCCGCCGAGGCCTTGTCCGGCCCCAGCTCCTTGGGAACGGCGCAGCCGCAGTGGGGACAGATGATGGTTTCGGGGGCGATTTCGCCGCCGCAGACTTTACAGACTCGCATGGAAAAACCTCCTCAAAATTCTTCTCCTAGCATCTTATCAAGTTTTTGGCAAAAGCACAAGAGGGAAATGCAAGGAGCCGGCTCCGAAGAGCCGGCTCCCATATTCCGGGGAAAGGATTACTTCACCATGTAGCGATAGAGGAAGGTGACGATCTGCGCGCGGACGCAGTCGGCGTCGGGGGAGAAGGTGGTGTCGCTGGTGCCCTGGGTCACGCCCTCGGCAACAGCCCAGTCCACCGCGCCCTCGTAGTAGGAGCC
>JAAWBZ010000260.1 GCA_022792945.1 Oscillospiraceae bacterium
AGGCTGTTGTACCACTCGGCGTTGACAATGAACATATGGTAGCAGGAGCAGATCCGGGTGTTCTTATAGTAGCTGAGGGTCTCATAGAACCCGTTATTATACAGCAGGCCGGAGGTGAGCAGGATGCCGTCCACAGTGCCCTGCTGCAAGGTGGTAAAGATCTCGTTCCAGTTGATGGAGGTGGGGGCGGCGCCCATGGCCTCTACCATGGAAAGCTGCTGGGGGACGTTGGCCACACGGAGCTTGAGGCCCTTGAGGGCGCCCATGTCGGTGATGTCCTGCTTGACGGTGCCGACGCCGTACCAGCCCATGGAGAAGCCCTTGGGGGAGATGATGACGCCGGTGGCGTCCTGGAATTTCTGATAGAAGTCCTTCATGTAGTCGGATTCCGCCAGGGTCCAGATCTCGTCCTCCGTCTCAAACATCATGGGCTCGTTAAAGACGTTGAGCTCGGGGATCTGGGCGTAGGAGGCGCAGGTGGCGGCGGTGGTGGAGGTGAACTGGATGGTGCCGTCGGCCACCTTTTCCAGGGCCTCCGTGTCGTTGGCGATGACGCTGGAGTTCAGGTACAGGGTGACGTCGAACCGGCCGCCGGACTTCTCCTCCAGCAGCCTGGCAAATTCGGCGTCGCCGATGCAGGCCGGATCGGATTCGGGCAGGTTGCGGGCGATGGACAGCTTGTAGACGGTGCCGTCGTCGGCGGGGGCGGAGCCGCCGCCGGCCGGGGTGGAGGCGGGATTGTTATTGCCGCCGGACTGCTGGCCGCCGTTGTTGCCGCCGCAGGCGGACAGGGCCATGGCGCAGGCCAGGACCAGGGCGAGGACGGACAGGATACGCTTTTTCATTGTAGTTCCTCCTTGTTTTGTTTTTACAAGCCACAGGCTTTATCTGACAGACTGATTAGCGGAAATGGGGCACTTCCTTGATCTCGTAGACCATGCCGGCCACGCTGTCCCAGGCGTAGAAACAGCGGCGGTAGCCGTTGACGGGGTCCTCGGTCTCCGACTCGAAGATGAAGGGGGCGCCGGAGCGGGAGAACTGCTCCCGCCAGTAGTCGAAGTTCTCCACCCGGTAGGCGATGTGGTGCATCCCGCCGGTGCCGCTGGCCACGAAGTCCCGGTGGACCCCCTCGCCGGAGACCCACTGGATAATCTCAATGCCGGTGTCGTGGCCGGGGATGGAGCCCATGGCGATCTTGAGCTGGTAGTTGTCCACCGGCCTGCCGTAGGACCAGGCCCGGGACGGGCAGAAGTCGTAGAACTGGAATTGGATGTCAGGGAAGTTGTCCTTCATGTGGGCGGCCACCTGCTGCATGTCCCGGACCAGGAAGCCCACGTGCTCGATGCCGTACTGGCTTAAAAGTTCCATTTAGCTATCCTCCTCTCTGGTGGGGCAGGCCGGG
>JAAWBZ010000073.1 GCA_022792945.1 Oscillospiraceae bacterium
ATCGTAGAAATACTCATCTAATACATAAATGTAGGCAAGCGCATACGCGGCACTCGAGATGTTCACATTGAGATACACTGGAATTTTTAACCACAGGTTGCACTTTCGTGATTGCACCAGAGCAGAAGGCCCGCGTCACCTATGACAATATCCTACGCCTCTCTGATGACCCGGACGTCAACGACGCCATCAAGTTCCTGCGGGAGCGCGAGATCGTACACTTTCAGCGGTTCGGCGAGGGCCTGCAGCTGCTGCGGGAGCGGCTGAATCAGAACAACGTCTATTTCATGAACCCCGCCATCGACCTTTAAAGCCGCAAAAATGAGGTGTGCCATTGGGCACACCTCATTTTGTCAGCGGCGGCAGGGACAGCGCGCTGGGATACTGCGTCAGGACTGTGCATGCCGCCAGCTCCTCTGGATAGCGGGCAAAATTGCGCGCCGCTTTCCGGCAGATGCCGCTGGTATCCCCCGCCGGCTCCGGCATGTGGTAGATATAGGTCTTTGCCGCAGCCTCCCGCAGCAGGCGGCGTGTCTGGGGATAAGAGAGGTATATGGCGTTCCAGAAAGCGTAGTCCACCGGTCGGCCCCCCAGGAACGCGCGATGCCCCTCCACCGCCAGGCCGGCGTCCGTAGTCAGATAGACAGACGTGCCGCCGGCAGAGATCAGAAATACATAATGCTTTGCCCAGGCGTAGTCGCAGGGAACGTGCTCGAGATACTGATATTCCACTGTAAACGCCCCCGTATGGACGACCCCATGGTCCGGCGTATCCGCCTGCGGAAAGAACGCGGAAATCCCAGGATGCCGCCGCAAAAACGCCGCATTGGACGCCTGGTCATAGTGGTCGGGGTGCAGATGGGAATAGAAAATGCCGTCTACCTGGTCATAGGGCGGCTCTCCCAGGATTACCGCCCGGGCCGTGCCGGCGTCCACCGCCCGAAAGCAGCGAAACGCGCCGTTGAGCACATCCACCAAAATCGAGGACGTGCCACAGGAAAAAAACAGGCCCGTACTGCTGAGCAGAACCGCCTGAAGCGTCTCGGCCATCATGCACCACCTCGCAACAAAATCCGAAAGCCGCAGCTTTCGGATTTTATTGTACTCTGTTTACCGCTGGGATGCAAGGGTTATATCTTCAAATCGCCCTCTTTGATCCAGCCCAGCCTTCGGCAGACCAACCCCAGTGCCCAGCAGATCACGGCGGGCAATATGAAACAGATCAGCGCCATACCGATCCAGTCCATGGCGGCGATGGACGCCTTCGCGCCGGAGGCCACGTCCTGCACCCAGCCGCTGTAGACGCCGATGGGTCCTACAAAGCCGCAGGTTCCCATGCCGGAGGACACCGGCGCGCCGTTCATCTGCATTTGAAAAAGGCAGGTAGCGATGGGACCAGTCACGGCGGAGGTCAGCGTAGCGGGGATCCAAATGCGGGGATTTTTCACGATGTTGCCCATTTGCAGCATGGACGTGCCGATGCCCTGAGAGACGAGACCGCCCCAGCGGTTCTCCCGAAAGCTCATCACGGCGAAGCCCACCATCTGCGCGCAGCAGCCGGCCACCGCCGCGCCGCCCGCCAGTCCCGTGAGGCCCAGGGCTGCGCAGATGGCCGCGCTGGAAATGGGCAGCGTCAAGGCAACGCCCACGATTACCGACACCAGAATGCCCATCAGGAAGGGCTGGAGCTCCGTGGCCCACATGATGACACGCCCCAAAGAGCTGGCCGCTGTGCCGATGGCCGGCGCCCACCAGGCAGACAGGCCGATGCCCACGGCAATCGTGACCAGCGGCGTCACCAGGATGTCCACCTTGGTCTCCTTGGAGACCACCTTGCCGCATTCCGCGGCCAGAATGGCAATGAACAGCACCGCCAGCGGTCCGCCGGCGCCACCCAGAGTATTGGAGGCAAAGCCTACCGTTGCCAATGAGAACAGTACCAGCGGCGGTGCCTGCAGGGCGTAGCCGATGGCGATGGCCATGGCCGGGCCGCTCATGGCCGAGGCCAGCCCGCCCACCGTGTAGGCGATCTGATGGTCTCCCTTGCCGATAGTCGCCACCGTGCGCATGAGGAACTCAATCTGAAACTGGGTGCCGATGGTATCGATGATGGTACCGATCAGCAGACTGCAAAATAGCCCCTGGGCCATGGCGCCCAGGGCGTCCACGCCGTAGCGCTTGGCGGAAATGACGATATTTTTCCGCCTCAAAAACTCTTTCAATATCTTTCCCCTGCTTTCTTGCTTGCGCGAGATCAACTGACAAGACAGCTGTCACGACCATTATATCCAAGATCCTCCGTCTGTCAAGACAGCAGGCGAAAATTGGTCCGAATCCTAAATTTCCATTGACAAAGGGGCCGCCGATTGGTTATGATAACGAAAGGAGGTGCGCAGATATGAATGGAGTACAGCGCCGGGAACAGATCGCCGCCCTGCTGAGCAGCCGGAAACCCCTCACCGGCACGGAGCTGGCGCGGCAGCTGGGCGTCAGCCGGCAGGTGATCGTACAGGACGTGGCGCTGATGCGCGCGGAGGACAAGAACATCCTCTCCACCAACAAGGGCTACCTTCTCTATCATTCCAGCGACTGCGACGGCAGCTGCCGCCGGGTCTTCTACGTCCGGCACACCACCGAGCAGGTGCGCGACGAGCTTCTGTGCATTGTGGAACTAGGCGGGCGGGTTTTGGACGTCAGTGTGGAGCATGAGCTTTACGGCCAAATCCGCGCGGATCTGCTCATCAACACCCGCCAGGACGCCGAGGAGTTCTGCCAGCGCCTGTCCACCTCCAGCGGCGAACCGCTGAAGGTCCTCACCCGTGACTGCCACTACCATACCATCGCGGCCCCCTCCGAGCGCCTGCTGGACGTGATCGCGGCGGAATTGGACCGGAAGGGGTTTTTGGTGCATCTGTGAAGCGAACCCCATATAATTCAAACCGGCGCGTCCTTCGACGCGCCGGTTCTCTATATCCCATTATCGTAGAGAAAGCTGGCATAAATGCGCGCCGCGCCGTCCAGCCAGGATGCCGAGCCATCAACGACCGCTGCCTGTTTAAACAGCGTCGGGTTCCGCAGCGGCCGGAAGGCGTCCAGCATGAGCATCGGCTTGCAGTCAAAGACCTTCTCCTCGCCGGTGTCGAACCGAACCCACAGCATATGGTCAAAAAGCGCCCGGACATCGACAACCTTCATAAAAATACCCTCCGCAAAATTATAAATCGCCAATCAGCATCGCATCTCCAAAGGAGAAAAACCGGTAACGCGCCTGTACCGCCTCGGCGTAGGCGGCCAGGACGTGTTCTTTCCCCCCGAAAGCCGACACCAGCATCACCAGTGTGCTCTCCGGCAGGTGGAAGTTGGTCACCAGCGCGTCCATGGCCCGGAAGCGGTAGCCGGGATAAATAAAAATATCGGTCCAGCCTGACCGGGCCTCAAAGCTGCCGTCCGCCCCGGCAAAGGACTCCAGTGTCCGGCAGGAGGTGGTGCCAACGCACACAATACGCCCGCCCTGCCGCCGGGTTTCGTTGAGCACCCGGGCGGTCTCCGCGGGGAGGATGCAGAACTCACTGTGCATCTGGTGCTCGGTGATCTCCTCCGCCTTGACCGGGCGGAAGGTGCCAAGACCCACGTGCAGCGTCACATAAGCCAGGGCCACGCCCCTGCTCCGGATCGTTTGCAGCAGGTCCTCTGTAAAGTGCAGTCCCGCCGTGGGCGCGGCGGCGGAGCCACTGACCCTGGAGTAGACGGTCTGATACCGCTCGCCGTCGGACAGTTCTTCCTTGATATAGGGCGGCAGGGGCATCTTGCCCAGGCGCTCCAGGACCTCCAGGAAAATACCGTCGTAGTGAAACCGCACCAGCTTGTTGCCGCCGGCCGCCTCCCCCACCACCTCGGCTGTCAGATCTCCGTCCCCAAAGGACAGTTGTGTGCCGGGACGGGTCTTGCGGCCGGGCTTGGTCAGGCATTCCCACACGCCGCTGCCCTTGTCCTGTAACAGCAGGACCTCCACTGCGCCGCGGGTAGGCTCCCGGTGGCCCAGCAGGCGGGCCGGCAGTACCCGAGAGTCGTTGAGCACCAAACAGTCGCCGGGCCGCAGGAAATCCGGCAGCTCATAAAAGTGGTGGTGGCCCACTGCACCGCTGCGCCGGTCCAGGGTCAGCAGCCGCGAACCGTCCCGGCGCTCCAGAGGCGTCTGGGCGATCAGCTCCGGCGGCAGATCGTAGTAAAAATCACTGGTTTTCAAAATAACACTCCGTTTTCTCTATTGAAGGGTGATGCCCGTATAGTAAAACTGCAAAATCTCCCGGTAGCCAAAGCCCTGCGCGCCCATGGCGTAGGCCCCCCACTGGCTCATGCCGATGTTGTGGCCGTAGCCGCCGCCGGAGATGGTCCAGCCGCTGCCGGACGCGGACGGCGCGGCAGAAGTGGAGGCCGAGACTGTCCCCTTCCCGTCGGCGGAGACCACCGTCACGGTCCCGGTCACCGGTCCGGTGCCGGAGGCGGTGACGGCGGTGAGAGAATCGGTGGTAACGGTGGTCTTTCCGTCGTAGACAGAGTACGCGCCGCCGGAGGCCGCACCGCCGCCGTTGGGCTGGATGGTGAAGCGGCGGCTCATGTATGTAACGCCGGGGAGGTTTTGCAGGAATCGCACGTCGTCCCGCTGGAACACGAATTTCTGTCCGCTGCTGTCGGTGACCGTAACCTCGTTGACGTTGCCGCCCGCCGTCGTGGCCGTGACGGCAAAGCCGGTGACGGTGCCGCAGCTGCGCCCCATCCGCTGGAGCTGCGCCTGGAGTGCCTCCGGCGTGACCTGATAGGACCAGCTCTTGCCGTTAAAGGAGATGGACGCCTCATAGGGGTCCTCCTTGCCCTTGAGGTACGGATAGTCCGTGCCCCAGGCGTTGACCGCGTCCTCCGTGCGCCCGCCGTCGGAGGAAAAGTAGAGCGCCTCGATCAGCGCGCCCTGGTAGTAGGCGCACTCACCCGCCGTCTCCTCCACCGCCCGCAGCACGGTCTGCGCCCCCGCGCCGGTGTAGACGCCGCGGTAGACCTGGCAGTCGGTGGTGTTGCAGATGTCAAACCCTAGAGAGCGGTGCTTGGAGGCCCGCCGGGCGAAGGTCCGGACCGCCACCGCTCCGGCCTTCAGGGATTCCAGGCTGCCGGAGGCCACAAACTCATAGGGCAGCACGCCGGCGACGTACAAATCCTCCGGCACGAAGTTCACCACCGTCAGGTCGTTGCCCGAGCGGCGCAGATACTGAAAGCCGCCGTAGTATTGGTACCCCTTGAACCAGGTCTGCGCCAGCTGTCCCCCGGCCCCGGCGGGCTGAACGGCCAGATACGCGCCCTCGCCGTTGTCGAACTCAAAGAGGATGCGTCCGGCGGCGCTGTCTACCACCGTGTAGCAGGAGGCGCTGCCCCCCACCACTGTGGCCCCCGGATAGCCGGCCGCGTCGGCGGCGGCGTTGGCCGCGGAGGAGTAGAATTCAAAGCGCACCACGTACTGCCCGTTGACATAGGCAGGAAAGCCGTAGGGAAAGGCGCTGGCCGCCTGCAAGGCGTCGGCATAGGAGCCGAAGCTCCCTGCCGCCTGTAGATGATACGCGCCCACCAGCGTGTAGGCCGCGGCGGTGGGCGTCTCATAGAAGCTGCCGCCGGAGAGGTAGAGATTGGCGTCCTTGCAGACAGTGATTTTCTCATACGCCGTCTCCCCCACCGCAGTAAAGACGCCATTGCTGTCGTAGGTGCCGAACTGATAGCCGCTGCCCACCTCGTTGGCCAGATTCGCCGCAGGCAGTGCGTTGCTGCCGTAAAAGAGGCCCACCCGGATCACCCTGGAAGAAAATGCAGCGTCAGCGGACGGCGGAAGAATCGAGAGGAAAAGTACGCAGGTGAGAAACACCGAGAGGCCTCTCAAAAAAGATACAGGTTTTTGCGTCATAATGACCTCCATTTCTGGAAAAAACACCTAAAAAAGTGGCAAATACGCACATTGACAACCGCAGGGCCGTGTGGTAGGATGGATACAAAATTTCGGACGCGGCGACGGACGTTTTCCGTCATTATACAGCAATTGCGCGCTTGATTCAAGGAAATCGCGGAATTTTCTTGCCGTGTCCGCAGAAAAACTGCTGTTGGCAGTGAAAGAAGGAGTATGCAGCATGGAGAAGTACAAGGTTGGCATCATCGGTGCGACGGGCATGGTGGGACAGCGGTTCATCACGCTGACCGACAACCATCCCTGGTTTGAGACCGTGGTCCTGGCGGCCAGCAGCCGCAGCGCCGGCAAGACATACGCCGAGGCCGTGGGCCATCGCTGGGCCATGGAGACGGAGATCCCCCAGTGGGCCAGGGACATGACCGTCCTCAGCGCCGAGGAGGATGTGGAGAAGATCGCGTCCATGGTGGACTTCGTATTTTGCGCGGTGGACATGAAAAAGGACGAAATCCAGGCCCTGGAGGAGCGCTACGCCAAGGCGGAGTGCCCCGTGGTCTCCAACAACTCCGCCCACCGCTGGACGCCGGACGTGCCTATGGTGGTGCCAGAGATCAACGCAGACCACATCCGCATCATTGAAGCCCAGAGAAAGCGCCTGGGCACGCAGCGGGGCTTCATCGCCGTCAAGTCCAATTGTTCGCTGCAGAGCTACGTCCCGGCGCTTCATCCCCTGCTGAAATACGGCCTGGACCGGGCGCTGGTGTGCACCTATCAGGCGATCTCCGGCGCGGGCAAAACCTTTGAGACGTGGCCGGAGATGGTGGACAACGTCATCCCCTTTATTGGCGGCGAGGAAGAAAAGAGCGAGCAGGAGCCTCTGAGGCTGTGGGGCGCCGTGGCGGGGGATCACATTGAGAACGCCCGGGAGCCTTCCATCACCGCCCAGTGCCTGCGGGTGGCCTGCACCAACGGTCATATGGCCGCCTGCTTCATGAAGTTCAAGGGTGAGGCCCCCTCCATTGAGCAGATCAAGGCTGACTGGTCCGCTTTCCGCGGCCGCGCCCAGGAGCTGGACCTGCCCTCCGCCCCCAAGCAGTTCCTCCACTACTTCGAGGAGGACAACCGCCCCCAGACCCGCCTGGACCGGAACCTGGAAAACGGCATGGCCGTCTCCATCGGCCGGCTCCGCCCCGACACGCAGTATGACTACAAGTTTGTCTGCCTGTCCCATAACACCCTCCGCGGCGCGGCTGGCGGCGCGGTGCTCCTGGCGGAGCTGCTGTGCGCGGAAAACTATATCACCCGCAGGTAAAAGCGACCCCAAAACCCCGGCAGCGTTAGCTGCCGGGGTTTTCTCACGTCTCCGTGGCCTCATGGATCACCAGAAGGTCCCCATCCTGGATGGCGGTGACGCCGTGGGGGATCACGATGCGGCCCTGCCGCTGGATCATGATGATCAGACGGTTGGGGCCGGTGTCGATCTCGGCGACGGTCTTGCCCGCCCAGTCGTGCTCCCCTCCGATGGTCAGCTCTGTCAGATGGACGCCCTCCAGCGCGCCGATGGCCTTGGCGCTGAGAATCATCACATCGCCGTCCTCCAGCACGGTGCTGCCCCTGGGAATCTGCCGCTCGCCGCCGCGCAGCAGCAGCACCGCCAGCGTGTCCGGCGGCAGCAGAATTTCCCGCAGGGGCTTCCCGGTCCAGGGGTGGTCGGCGCGGATGGCGAAGCGGATGAATTGGATGGGGACCTCCTCTGTGTAGTCGTTGAAGGTTTTCATAACGTTAGTGGTCTCGTCGATCATGTTCAGCTTCCGGGCCGTCAGGGGGATCAGCGAGCCCTGCACCAGAATGGAGAACAGAACAATGCAGAACACCATATGGAAAATATCGCTCTCCACCACCGCCGGGTGGATGGTGGCGGTGATGGCGAACACAATGGACGACGCGCCGCGCAGGCCTGCCCACGCCACCAGGCCCTGCTGCCGCCAGAAGCAGCGGAAGGGCGTCAGCAGCACCGCCACCGCCAGCGACCGGGCCACCAGCGTCAGAAAAACCGCGATGGCCAGCGCCGGCAGAACCACCCGAGGCATCTGGGACGGAAATGCCAGCAGCCCCAGGAGGAAAAAGATCAGCATCTGCATCAGCCCGGTCAGGCCGTCGAAGAAGTGAACCAGCGCGGCCTTGTTTTTCAGCGGCCGGTTGCCCAGGGCCAAACCCACAATGTAGGCGCTGAGGTACCCGTTTCCGCCGGCCACCGCCGGCGCGGCGTAGGCTAGCAGGGCCACCGCCAGCACAAAGATGGCGTCAAACCCCGCCGTAATAAACCGAAACCGCCGGAGCACCCACAGCGCCGCCAGCGCAATCACCAGTCCAAAGGCCAGGCCGTAGACGATCTGGGCAAAGAGCATGCAGGCGATCTCTCCGCCGCCGGCGCCGCCGTGTATGACCGAAAGACAGATGGTGGTGAGCATATAGGCGAAGGGATCATTGCTGCCGCTCTCCACCTCCAGGAGGGACGCCGTGTGCGCCCGCAGGTTCAGCCGACGGGAACGGATGATGGAGAACACCGAAGCCGCGTCAGTGGAGCTGATGACCGAGCCGATGAGGAAGCACTCTGCCCAGCCCAGGCGCAGCAGCAGCCGGCAGAAGAGTCCGGTCACAGCCGCCGTCAGCGCCACGCCGACGGTGGAAAGCAGGATCGCCTGGGCCGCCACGGGCCTTGCCTCGCGCCAATTGGTGCCGAAGCCGCCGTAGAACATGATGAAGATCAGCGCAATGGAGCAGACCTGCTCGGCAAAGGCGTAGTTGTCGAACCGGATCTTCACTACGCCGTCTGAGCCGAAGAACATCCCCAGCAGAATGAACACCAGCAGCATCGGCACGCCAAAGCGGCTGGAAATCTTATTGCCCAGAACGCAGACGAGGATAATGGCTGCGGAGAGCAGCAGAAATTGGGGCATAAGACGCTCCTGTCTTCCCGCTTACCGGAGAACCGCCCGGTGGTAGACCTTCTTTCCCTTGCGAATTTTCAGACCAGCGCGCAGCTGGTCCTCAGTGAACGCCGCATCAACAGCGGCGACCTTCTCGTCGTCCACGAAGATGCCGCCCTGCTGCACCAGACGGCGTGCCTCGCCGTTGCTTTTGCTGAGGCCGCAGGCGGTCAGCAGGTTCAGAATGCCGATGCGCCCGTCCGTCAGCTGCTGGCCGGACAGCTCTGTGGTGGGCATCTCAGCGTCGCCGCCGCCGGCAAAGAGGGACTTGGCGGCATTTTGTGCTTTCTCCGCCTCCTCCTGGCCATGGACCAGCTTGGTCAGCTCAAAGGCCAGGATTTCCTTGGCGCGGTTGAGCTGGCTGCCCTCCCAGCCGGCCATGGACTCAATCTCCTCCATGGGCAGGAAGGTCAGCATCCGGATGCACTTGAGCACGTCCTGGTCCTCCACATTGCGCCAATACTGGTAGAAATCGAAGGGGCTGGTCTTATTGGGGTCCAGCCATACGGCATTGCCGGCGGTTTTGCCCATCTTGTTGCCCTGGGAGTCGGTGAGCAGCGTGATGGTCATGGCGTGGGCGTCCTTGCCCAGCTTCCGGCGGATCAGCTCGGTGCCGCCGAGCATATTGGACCACTGGTCGTTGCCGCCGAACTGCATGTTGCAGCCGTAGTGCTGGAAAAGGTGGTAGAAATCATAGGACTGCATAATCATGTAGTTGAATTCCAGGAAGCTCAGGCCCTTTTCCATCCGCTGCTTGTAGCATTCGGCCCGGAGCATGTTGTTCACCGAGAAGCACGCCCCCACCTCCCGCAGGAGGTCCACATAGTTGAGGTCCAGCAGCCAGTCTGCGTTGTTGACCATCTGCGCCTTGCCCTCGCCGAACTCGATGAACCGCTCCATCTGCCGCCGGAAGCAGACGGCGTTGTGGTCAATGTCCTCCTTGGTGAGCATTTTGCGCATATCGGTCCGGCCCGAGGGGTCGCCGATCATGGTGGTGCCGCCGCCGATCAGGGCGATGGGCCGGTTGCCGGCCATCTGGAGCCGCTTCATCAGCGTCAGGGCCATGAAGTGGCCCGCGGTGAGGCTGTCTGCGGTGCAGTCAAAGCCGATGTAGAACGTGGCCTTGCCGGCGTTGACCATCTCGCGGATCTCGTCCTCGTTGGTCACCTGGGCGATGAGGCCACGGGCCTTGAGTTCTTCATAACAAGTCATATGCGGATATCTCCTTACCATTTCAAATTTTTTGTTCTCAATCCATCAGGCGCCGGCCGCAGTGGGGGCATTTGGCGTCGTCCAGGTCGTGCGGCGTCCCGCAGTAGGGGCATGGCGCCTGCGCGATGCGCTCTGCCGGCGTTTCGTCCTCGTCAGACGCGTAAAATTTCAGCTTTTTGCAGCCCCCACAGCACCAGACGGCCACCGGCAGCGCGCCGGAAAACAGCTGATCCCAAGGGCCCAGCAGCATACCGTACTGTCCCATTTGCAGCTTCCCCCGCCCGATGCACTGCATCCTGCCGCCGCAGCCCTGCACCTTCTGAAAAACGCCCTCCGTCCCATAGGGACAGAGGGCGTGGATACGCGGTACCACCTCTGGTTCGCCGGGTCCTTGCGGGCCGCGGCCTCGGGGAGTATCCGAGGATACTCCGGCGCTGTAACGGGCGCGCCCGTCTGGCCCTACTGTGGCTTCAGGCCGCTGCTCCGGGGTGTATTCAAGCCGCCGCCCCGCCGGTTTGCACCCACCACCGGCTCTCTGGAGGGAAAAACGGTCCTACTGGTCCCCTTCCTCGCATTTTACAGCTTCACTATACCATAAAGCCGCGCCGTTGTCAACGTCTGAGCATCTCCCCGGCGCTGCGGAGGGTGGTCTCGGTGATGACCGCGCCGCCGATGATCCGGGCGATCTCCCGCTGCCGCCCCTCCCGGTCCAGGGGCGTCACAGAGGTGTAGGTCCGACCGTTCTGCACCGCCTTGGAGATGTACAGATGGGTGTCAGCCATAGCCGCCAGCTGAGCCAGGTGAGTGACGCAGAGAATCTGCTTGGTCGCCGCCACGGCGCAGAGCTTCTCCGCTACCTTCTGCGCCGCCTGTCCGCTGACGCCGGCATCCACCTCGTCAAAGATCAGTGTCGGCACGCTGTCCTGCTCAGCCAGCACGTTTTTCAGCGCCAGCATGATCCGCGCCAGCTCGCCGCCGGAGGCCACCTTGCTCATGGGCTTCAAGGCCTCGCCCACGTTGGCCGACATCAAGAAGCGCACGTTGTCCATGCCTCCCGGCGAGAGGGGCAGCTCCTCAAACTGGCACACGAACTGCACCTTGGGCATATCCAGCTGTGCCAGCTCCGTGAGAATTCGCCGGGCCAGCTCCGCCGCCGCCTTCTGCCGCGCCGCCCGCAAGGCCAGGCCCGCCTTTTCCGCGGCGGCCTCTTGCTTCTTCAGCTGCTTCTCCAGCTGCTCAATGCGGTCGCTGGCGAAAGCGATCTCGTCCAGCTCCGCGCGGCTCTTTTCCAAAAATTCCAAAATGTCAGCGCAGGTGGCGCCGTACTTCCGCCGCAGCTTATGGACGACATCCAGCCGTTCCTCCAGCCGCTCCAGCTCGTCCTCGGCAAAGGCCAGATCGTCCCGCAGCGTCCGAAGCTCCTCGGTCACGTCCTCCAGGGCGTAGGAGAGATCGTTCAAGCGGGTTTGCAGCGGCTCCAGACTCCCGTCATAGCGGCACAGCGCCGAGACCGCGCGTCCGGCGGCGGTGAGCATGCTGCACGCGCCATCGCTGTCCTCACCGCCGTAGAGGGCGTCCACGGCGGCACACAGGCCGCTTTTCATCTTCTCGCCATTCTGCAGGCGCTTGCGCTGAGACTCCAGCTGCTCGTCCTCACCGGGCTGCAGCTGTGCGGCCTCGATCTCCTGAATCTGAAATTGCAGTGTCTCCACCCGGCGCAGCTTCTCGCTCTCGTCCATACTCAGCCGTTCGATCTCTGACCTGGTCTTTTGGACCGCGGCATACGCCTCGCCGTAGGCTGAAAGCTCCGCCTCGTCGTGGGCGAACAAATCCAGATAGTGCAGATGGTACGCCTCGTCAAAGAGCTGCTGGGAGTCGTGCTGTCCGTGGATGTTGATGAGCTGCAAACCCAGCTTTTTCAGCAGCGCCACCGTCACAGGCCGCCCGTTGACCCGGCAGACATTCTTGCCGTCCAGGAAGATCTCCCGCTGGATCAGCAGTTCTCCCGGGTCGTAGTCCACCCGATTCTCCGCGAACCAGGGCAGTTCCCCCACGCCGGTGAACACAGCGCTGACAAAGGCCTTGCCGCAGCCGGTGCGGATCACGTCCCGGTAGGCGCGCTCGCCCAAGATGGCGCTGATGGCGTCGATGACGATGGACTTGCCCGCGCCGGTTTCGCCGGTGAGGACGTTGAAGCCGGGATCGAACACGATATCCGCCTGTTCAATCACCGCGATATTTTCAATATGCAGTACAGAGAGCATACTCCCCCGCCCCTTACTCCAGCAGCTTTTTGATCTCCGCGCAGAAAGCGGAGGCAGACCCCGTATCACGCATGACCAGGAAAGCCGTATCGTCTCCGGCCAGCGTGCCCACCACCACTGACATATTCATGGCGTCGATGGCCGCGCAGGCCGCGTTGGCCAGGCCCGGCATGGTCTTGATGACCACCATGTTCTGGGCGTAGTCGTAGTGGGTCACACACTCGCGAAAGATCGTGTTGAGCCGGGTGGAAAACGTGCCGGATTTCTCCGAGGAGGCGGCGGTGTAACGGTAGCTGCCCATGGGAGTCAGCTCTTTGACGATCCGCAGCTCCTTAATGTCCCGGGAAATGGTGGCCTGGGTGCTCTGGTAACCGCTTTTTTGCAGCTCCTCCAGCAGCTGTTCCTGGGTTTCAATGTTGTGGGCCGTGATGATCTCCATGATCTTAGCCTGCCGTTGCATCTTCACTGTGCTCGCCTCGCTCTTATCTCATGAAAAACTTGTTGTTGATGATTTCAAAAAAACTGGTGTTTTTCAGCCGGACCAGCCGCGTCTCCCGCCGGGCGCGGCGCAGGCGCACCGTATCCCCCAGGCTCAGCCGGAACGCCCGACCGCCGTCAGTGGAGAGAAACGCGTTCTTCCGTCCCGTCTTGCCCACCCGCACTGTAATCTCCCGGTCCTTCGACGTGACAAAAGGCCGCGCCTGGACCGTATGGGAGCAGATGGGCGTGACGATAATATTTCGGGCAGACGGCTCCACAATAGGACCGCCTGCGGACATGGAATAGGCCGTGGATCCGGTGGGCGTACAGACCAGAACGCCGTCCCCGGCGAAGCTGTACGCCTGTACGCTGTCGCAGAGGACCTCCAGGTGGATCACCCGGGCCACAGCTCCCTTGGTGATGGCCACGTCGTTGAGGGCGGTGTCGCTGTAGACCACCTGCCCCTCGTGGAACACCTCCACCGACAGCATCATCCGCCGTTCCACTGTGTACTGCCCCGTGGCCAGACGCGAGAGGAGGTTCAGCTCCCCCGCCTCCAGCTCGGCCATGAAGCCCATGGTGCCGATGTTGACCCCCAGCACGGGGATGCTGTGGGCGGTGGCGGCCTTGGAGGAGTGAAGGATGGTGCCGTCCCCGCCGAAGCAGATGAGCAGGTCCGCCGTCTGCAATTCGTCCCCGAGATTATAGAAAATGCGGTCCGCCGGCGGCTCAAAGCTCCTGTCCACGCCGAAGGGCAGGCAGATCTTCGTCTCCACTCCGGCGTTTTCCAGAATCTGCTCCGCCTGCGCGGCATACTTGAAATTTTTGTCCCGATAGGGATTGGGCGTCATGACGACCTTCATACCGTTTGCCCCCTCAGTGCTTTGTGCGCCTCCGCGACCAGGGACGCCAGCTCCGGGATCCGGTGTGTGCCAGGCTCCATGGAGAGGTGGCCTAAAAATTCAATGTTCCCCTCCGGTCCCTTGACCGGTGAAAAAGTCAGATTACGGATGGTAAGGCCCAGCGTATCCGCCAGGGCCGTAAACTGCTCCAGGACTTCCCGGTGGACCGCCGGGTCCCGAACCACGCCCCTCTTCCCCACCTTCTCCCGACCGGCCTCAAACTGCGGCTTGATCAGGCACAGCACCTGTCCCGTGGGGCGCAGGAGCTTCTGAAGGACGGGCAGAACCAGCCCCAGGGAGATGAACGACACATCCACCACCGAGAGGTCCAGTGGCTCACCCAGGTCCTCCGGAGTCACATAGCGGATGTTGGTCCGCTCCATGCAGACCACCCTGGGATCCTGCCGGAGCTTCCAGGCCAGCTGGCCGTAGCCCACGTCGATGGCAAATACCTTGGCCGCCCCCTGCTGGAGCAGGCAGTCGGTAAAGCCGCCGGTGGACGCGCCGGAATCGCTGCACACCAGTCCCGCAGGGTCCACGCCGAAGTCCCGCAGCGCTTTTTCCAGTTTCCAGCCGCCGCGGCTGACATAGGGACAGCCGCGGCCCCTGACCTCCACCGGAGCCGCTGCGTCGTAGGACATGCCGGGCTTGTCCGCCTTCTGTCCGGCCACGTAGACCTCGCCGCTCATGATGACGGCCTGGGCCTTGGTGCGGCTCTCGGCCAGGCCGCGTTCCACCAGCAGGAGGTCCAGCCGCATTTTCTGTTTCATAGCCCGAATCCCTCCCGGATGGCCCGCACCAGGCCACCGCAGTCCAGCCCGCAGGCCTCATACAGCTTTTCGACGCTGCCATGGGTCACAAACTGACTGCCCAAATTCCGCTTGCGCATCACGGCAGGGACGCCGCGTACCGCCAGCACGGCGAAGATCGCGTCTGCGACGCAGCCGGCGTCCATGACCTCCTCGGCTACGAACAGCCGTCCTGTCTTTTGGACGGAACGCGCCACCGGCTCCAGGTCCAGGGGCTGGATCTGGTCCAGCTTGAGGACCTCCGCCTCGATTCCCTGCTGCTTGAGCTTCACAGCAGCCTCCAAAACAGGGTTAATCATGGTCCCGTAGGCCGCCAGCGTCAGATCACGCCCCTCCCGGAGCACCGGCTGGGTGCAGACGGACTTTAAAAAGCCGTCGCCGCCCCGGGGATAGCGGATAGCTACTGGCCCGTCCAGCTCCAGCACTGCCCGGCGCAGCATCCCCCGCAGCTCCGCCTGATTGGCAGGGCAGAGCACCCGCATGCCCGGCACCTGCCGGAGGTAGGCCGCGTCAAAGACGCCGTGGTGTGTCTCGCCGTCCTCGCCCACCAGACCCGCTCGGTCCACCGCAAAGACGACATGCAACTGCAAAAGGCCCACGTCGTGGAGCAGCATATCGTAGGCACGCTGTAAAAATGTGGAATAGATCGCCGCTACCGGCCGCATCCCCTGCTTGGCAAGCCCCGCGGCCATGCAGACCGCGTGGCCCTCAGCGATGCCCACGTCAAAAAAACGCTCCGGATAGCGGGCGGCGAAGCCATCCAGCCCGGTGCCGGACTGCATGGCGGCGGTCACGGCGCAGACCCTGGGGTCCTCCCCAGCCAGCTCCAGCATGGTCTGGCCGAAGGTCTCGGAAAAGGTGACGCGCTTGGCCGGCGGCGCCGCGCCGGAGTTCAGGTCAAAGGCCCCCACGCCGTGGAAGCGGGCGGGGCTTTCCTCGGCAGGGCCGTAGCCGCTGCCCTTCTTGGTGATGACGTGGAGCAGCACCGGACAGCGCAGCTCCTTGGCGCTCTGCAACAGCTCCGTCAGACGGCGGATATCCATGCCGTCCACGGGGCCGATATAGGAAAAGCCCATCTCCTCAAACAGGGTGATCCCCACCAGATGGCGCTTCAAAAACGCCTTCATTCTGTGGGTCAGGCCGTAGAGGTACTTGCCGCCGGGCACGGCCCGGGTGAAGCGGCGGTAGGCCAGCTTGATGCCGAAATAGCCGGGCTTGGTGCGGATGAGCTTCAGATGCTTGGAAATACCGCCCACATTGGGCGTGATGGACATGCCGTTGTCGTTGAGAATGACGATCAGCGGCTCACCGCTGGCCCCGGCGTCGTTGAGGCCCTCGTAGGCCAGCCCGCCGGTCATGGCCCCGTCGCCCAGCAGCGCCGCCACCTGATACGTCTCCCCCTGTGCCGTTCTGGCCCGGGCCATGCCCAGGGCCACCGACACGGCGTTGGAGGCGTGCCCGGCGATAAAAGCGTCGTGGACACTCTCCGAGGGCTTGGGGAAGCCGGCGATGCCGCCGTAGGTCCGCAGGGTGGCGAATCGGTCCCGCCGTCCGGTGAGCAGCTTGTGGACGTAGGCCTGGTGGCCCACGTCGAACACCAGCCGGTCCACGCTGGTGTCAAAGGCCAGCTGAAGCGCCACCGTCAGCTCCACCACGCCCAGGTTGGACGCCAGATGCCCCCCGGTCTGAGAGATATTCTCCACCAAAAACCGGCGAATCTCCCGGCAGAGGGCCTCCAGCTGCGCCGGACGCATCTGCCGCAGCTCATCCCGGGTGGGGATGGGGTCAAGCACATTCAAAGCCAGCGCCTCCTCACCGATCCTTGCTGCGGAACAGGTTGCGCAGCCATTTGAAGAAATATTTCACGCGGTAGATCAGCTTGGCCGCGAAATGAACGATGGGCGTGCTGGCGTTGATAGCGAAGGTCTTGCCCACGGCTTTGCCGCCCACGGTCAGCGCCGAAACCACCGCTGAGAGAAGCAACCGAAAAAAAGAGGCAGCCGTGGGCGTAAAGCTGGCGATCACCTGCGCCGCGATCATGGCCGCCGCCGAACCGGAGATGATGCCGCAGATATCGCCCACCACGTCGTTGCAGATGGACGAGACGCGGTTGGCGTTGCGGATGAGCCGGATGGCCTCGCGGGCCTCTGGGACGTTGCGCGCGGCCATGGAGTGAAAGGGTTTTTCGTCGGCGGTGGTCACCGCCACGCCGATAATATCAAAAAGGATGCCCACCAGAACGATCAAAAACAGGACCGCAAACGCAGCCGCCAGCTGCACGCGATCCAGCAAAGAGTCCGAGAGGAAGGAAAAACAGGCGGAGATCACCACTGTCGTAGCGAAAATGGTGCTGACCCATCGGATGTCCACCCTGCTTCCGGACTCCCGCTTTGATTTTTTTGTGCTTGCTTCTTTCTCTGATCCTTTCAAAGGAAGCCTCCTGTAACAGTCAAAAAAGGCGGCGGCAGATCAAGTAAATCTTACGGCTTAGGTCGGGTTGGATTTCCCCAGAGGCAGCCGCTCGTTGCCGATACGGCGGTTTCCCTTTAATGCCAAGGCGGGTCCGTCGCCGGAGCCCGTACCCGATTGCCACTGAGTCCGCACTGCAATCCCTGATCCGCCCATGAATTTCATGACAGCCTAGGTGTTTTCCACAACAGGCACGCCGGTCCTTATCCTCTTTTGCAAATATGGTTTCGAGGGGCAATGTCATCCTGGCGCCATGGCCATGGGCCGGATGCTTAACTCCCCTGTCCCTCCATATCCACGCAAGGCAGGCTACGCTGCACACAGCGCCGAAGCACCGCAATGCAGGTTCAACCCTGATTCGTAGGCGGTCCGGGCCCGAGGGCGCGCGGCCGTCCACAAGATCAGGTCTCCACGGTAACAGGGTCGGAAGTCCCATGCCATTGGGACGCGCCCTGAAACCTTAACCCCCAGCACCCACCCTAAGCTGGGCGCAAAAAGCAAGCACCAGGGACTTCATCGATATGCCCTTTAAAGGATTTTTAGGCCCTTCTTCGGGAACCGGCAGCACTGACTAGGATACTGCGCCGCCCATACAGTTTATCACATTATTCAAGAATATACAAGAATAATATTCACGTTTTTCTACAAATTCTTATGACTCCCGTCCGGCCAGGTAGTTGGCCAGCTCTGTGAGGAACGCCCGGTCGGCAAAGGGCGAGAGCGCGGCAATGGCCGCGTCGGTCTGCTCACGGACGATCTCGTGGCAGCGCGCGAGGCCGTAGAGGCGGACAAAGGTGTTTTTCTTCTCGTCCATGCCCACGCGCTTTCCCAGCTTCTCAAAGTCCCCCTCCACATCCAGAATGTCGTCCTGGGTCTGGAAAGCCAGGCCGATGGCCCGCGCATAGTCCGCCGCGGCGCGCAGCTGCTCCTGTGAGCCGCCCGCCGCCAGGACGCCCATCTGACAGGCGGCCTTCAAAAGCGCGCCGGTTTTCAGCTCCTGAAGCCGGTGGATGTAGGCCGCGTCCGGTTCCAGCCGCTCTCCTTCCAGGTCCAGCACCTGTCCGCCTACCATGCCCAGCTCCCCGGCGCACGCCGAGAGCATCCGGAGAACCGCCACCGTCATCTCCGCCGGCGCGCCGGCCCCCGCCGCCGTCTCAAAGGCAGCCGTCAGCAGCGCGTCGCCGGCCAGGACGGCCATGGCCTCGCCGTAAACCTTGTGGCAGGTCAGCTTGCCCCGGCGGTAGTCGTCGTTGTCCATGCACGGCAGATCGTCGTGGATGAGGCTGTAGGTGTGGATCATCTCCAGCGCGCACCCAAAGGGCACGGCCTGCCGCCAGTCTCCGCCGCATACGCGGCAGAACTCCACGGTCAGCACCGGCCGGATGCGCTTGCCTCCGGCCAGGAGGCTGTAGCGCATGGCTTCAAAGAGCCGCTTCTGGGGCAGATCGTCCGTAAACTGCTCCGCCAAAAAAGCCTCCGCCGCGTCCGCGTAGGTCCGCAGCCGCTGTTTCCAATCATCCATGGGGCTCAAACTCCGTTTCCACCGGTGCGCCGTCCGGTCCCTTCATCAGCCGGGCCACCTTCAGCTCCGCCTGGTCCAACAGCGCGTTGCCGCTCTTGGCCAGGGCGGTCCCCTCCTCGAAGAGGGACAGCGCCTCCTCCAGGGGCAGGTCGCCGGACTCCAGCTTTCTCACGATCTCCTCCAGGCGGCGCAGTCCCGCCTCGAAGCTCTTGGATGCCTCACTCATGGTTCGTTTCCTCCTGGATGGTTGTGACGCGGGCGTCGGCGCTGCCGTCCGAGAGCCGGATGCGCACCGTGCCGCCCACCGATAAATCTCCGGTCGATTTGACGATTTTCTCCCCGCTGCGGACCACGCTGTAGCCCCTGGCCAGCACCTTGAGGGGACTCAGGGCGTCCAGTGCCGCGGCGAGAGCCGTGAAGCGCTGCCGCTGGCCGTCCAGCCGGTGGCGCGTGGCGGCGATCACCCGGGTCTCCAGATGCGCCAGCGCTTTGCGCCGGTCCTCCACATAGTAGGTAGGGCTTTGCAGCACCCGGCGACCGGACAGGTCCGTGAGCCGCTGCCGGGCAAAGGCCAGCCGCTTTTCCACCGCCTCAGTCATCCGCCCCGCCAGGGCGTCGATCCGCTGCCGCAGCTCCGCCTGGTCCGGGGCGATCAGCTCCGCGCCGTTGGAGGGCGTCGCCGCCCGGACGTCGGCTACATAGTCCGCGATGGTCACGTCCGGCTCATGCCCCACCGCCGAGACCACCGGAATTTCCGAGAGGTAAATAGCCCGGGCCACGCGCTCGTCGTTGAAGGCCCACAGGTCCTCAATGGACCCGCCGCCGCGGCCGGTGAGGATCACGTCGGCGACCTGGCAGCGGTTGGCATACCGGATGGCCCCAACGATCTCCGGCGGCGCCTCCTCTCCCTGGACGCGCACCGGAAGGATCACCACCCGGCTCAGGGGGTAGCGCTTACCCAGCACCCGCAGGATGTCGTGGACCGCCGCGCCGGCGCCGGAGGTGATGACGGCGATCCGGTGGGGAAACGGCGGCAGGGGCTTCTTGTGGGCCTGGTCGAAGAGACCCTCCGCCTGGAGCTTCGCCTTGAGCTGCTCAAAGGCCACATGGAGGTCGCCCACCCCCTCCGGCGTCAGGCTCTCGCAATACAGCTGGTACGCGCCGTCCCGGGGATAGATTGTGATGCGGCCCACCGCCAGCACCTGCATGCCGTTTTCCGGCCGGAAGCGCAGCCGTGCGGCGCTTCCCCGGAACATCACGCACCGCAGCGCTCCCTCGGCATCCTTCATGGTGAAATAGTGGTGCCCCGAGGGGTAGACTTTATAGTTGCTCAGCTCCCCCCGGATGCACAGTGTGCCCAGAAAGGGGTCTGAATCGAACTTATCCTTTAAATAGGCGTTGATCTGGGAGACTTCATAGATTCGTTCATCCATTTTCATGCTCCTGCCGCCAGGCGAGCACGGCAGCTCCCATGGCGTTGTCCGTAGAATATTCCGGGGCGCAGAACACGGCGTCCAGGTCCGAGAGCGCCTCGCGCAGCAACGCGTTGGACGCCACACCGCCGGAAAACACCACCGGCAGGCCCGGATACCGCGCCAGGGCCTGCTCTGTCGCCCGGCGCACCGCGCCGATCACCGAGCGGAGGGCAAAGGCCGCCGTCTCGCAGGGCGGCGCGCCGGTCCCGGCGAACTTCTGCACCTGGTTCTCTACCCCGGAGAGGGAGAATTCCAAATCCCGGCACCGGATCCGGAACGCCGACTGCCCCGCCGCCTCCCGGCTCATGGCGTCCAATGCCTTACCCGCCGGGAACGGCAGGCCCAGCAGCTTCCCGGTGCGGTCGATCAGCTGCCCGGCAGAGATGTCGGTGGTGCCGCCGATCCGCGACGCGCGGACACTCCGGTCCTCCGGCTCCACCCACAGCAGCTCCGTGGTGCCGCCGGAGAGGTGCCACGCCAGGTGCGGTGTCTCCAGCAGCTCCATCCGCCCCGCCGACCAGAGGGACGCGGCGATGTGCCCCTGCTGGTGGGCGCACCGGTGCAGCGGCACACCCAGCGCCGCGGCCAGCACCTCCGCCTGGGACGCCCCCGCCAGAAAGCACGGCATGTACGAGCCCTCCACCGCCCTGGGCTGCGTGCTGACGCCCACGGCCTCGATCCTGGGCCGGCCCGCCTGCTCCAGCAGCTGCACGAACAGCGCCGGCAGGCGCTGGACGTGGGCAAAGAGCGCCTCGCTCTGCCGGAGTCCCAGCGTCCCCGCCCTCACATCCAGCAGCCGCGAGCAGTTCACGCCCCCCGCCCCGTCAAAGACGGCCACGGAGGTGGTATAGTTGCTGGTGTCGATGCCCAGACACGTCATGCGTCCGCCCCGCGGACGAAGCTGCCCAGAATGCCGTTGACAAAGGCCACCGTGTCCTCATCCTCATACTTCCGCGTCAGCTCCACCGCCTCGCTGATGGCCGCGCCGGTGGGGACGTCGTCCACGTAGAGGATCTCGTACATGGCCAGCTCCAGAATGGCCCGGACCAGGACGCTGATGCGCTCCAGCCGCCAGCCAATGGCGTATCGGGCGATGTAGCCCTCCAGCTCCTCCCGCCGCGCTGCAATGCCGCCGACGGTGCCGCGGATATAGGCCATCTGCTTGCGGCTGGGCCGCTCGGCGTAGACGTCGTTCTCCTCCTGGAGCGTTTCGTAGTAGCCGTCGGCAAACCGGGTGACGATGGCCTCGTCCGGCGACTCCTTGGTATAGTGCATGTGGAAAATCAGATGGATCACGATCTCCCGCGCGTTGATTCTGGTCATAATCTCTTCTCCCGTCCAGTAATACCACCATTATACAAAAAAAAACCAAAAAAATAAACCCCTGTTTGCGCCCATCCGCAGTTTTTTCCCGGGACGCACCCGAAGCCTGCCGGAGATCATCCGGCAGGCTTCCTGAGCGGGTTCATTTTTTGCTGGCCTTGGGCAAGGTGACGCCGCAGATGTCCACGTTAACGCACTGGACGGGCTGTCCGGTCATGGACTCCACAGCGGTAGAGACCTTCTCCTGCACGTTTCTGGCGATCTCCACCACACTGTAGCCGTAGGCAGCCACCACAAAGCAGTCGATGGCGATCACGTCGCCGGCCAAAGAGAGCCGGATACCCTTCCCCAGGCTCTTGCGCCCCAGCATCTCGGCGATGTTGGAGCCGAGATTGCCGTTGAGACCGCAGACGCCCTCCACCTCGGTGGCAGCCATGGCAGCGATGGCGGCGATCACCTCCCCGGAGATGTGAACAGAGCCGTTTTCCAGGACTGCGGACAGATAATCCTTGTTTTCACCCATGGGGATCCCTCCTGTCCCGTCCATTTTACCACATTTTCGAAAAATTACAACCGCTATTTCACCTCGATCACCCGGATCTGGTCCAGGGTGTAGTCGGACTGGGAGGTGACGATATCGGAGATCAGCGCCACGTCCGTCGGGTCCAGCCCCTCGGCCGGGGCGGAGACAGCTACGGAGATGTTGTCATCGTTCATGTAGGCCACACAGTCCTCAAAGCCCTTGGCGATAACCAGGCTCTCGATCTGGGACTCGGCCAGGGCGGTGCCTACGATTTCATTCAGCTCGCCGGAGGCCGCGGAGGCGTCCTCGTCCTCTCCGGCGTAGGCCATGGCCTCCTGCAGCGTCTCCACGGCGTTGTCCCGGGCGGTTTGGCGGCTGAGTCGCACCTCGGCAAAGTAGTCCGACACGGTCTTGACCTCCGTTCCCGCTGTCTGCACCAGACCATCGCCGCCGTCCTCGTCCAGGATGAGGTTGCTGCCCATGACCTTCTCTGTGTCCAGCGCGTCGGCCAGATCCGCGGTGGACCGCTGGTTGTACGACCAGTTGAGATAAATGCCGGCGCAGACAAACACCAGCACTGCCGCCACCACCGCATTGCGCTTCCAATTTTTCATTGTGACTTCCTCCTGCTCATTTCATTTTAATCACTGTGATTTTATCCGCCCCCAGCCCCGTGAGGCTGGAAACGGCATTCACCAAATCAAGCCGGACCGCCGGGCTTCCGGCCCCGTCGGAGACGATCAGCGCCCCCTGGAAGGTGGGGCTGTAGCTCTGCACCGCCACCGGCGCGCCCTGGCTCCCGGCGGAGGTCATCACGGTCTCCAGCGTTGTCCTGGTCTGCCGGTCGTCCTGACCGGTGCGGATCTCCTGGGTGGTGTCGGTCTGGTAGACCGTCCGCACACCCGAGGCGTAGCGCAGCATCACCCGCACGCGCCCCGCGCCCTCCACCTGGCTGAGGATCTCCTCCAGCCGGGCCTCCAGGTCGGTCAGCTCCTCGTCCGCGGTCTCGCCGGGGACCGCCGGAGCCTGCGGTGCTTCGGCGGCGTCGGCGGTTTGGCGCTTGGGGATCAGCAGCAGGACCAGGCCCAGCAGCAGCACCGCCAGGGGGTATTTCAGCGCGCCCAGCTTTGCCCCGGCCCGCCGCAGCGTCTCGTTCCAGTCATTGTGCTTCATCTGTGTGCCACTCCTGTCGTTCCTCCGGGACAGCCAGCTCCTGCTCCAGCGCCCGGGTCATGCGGCTGCGCTGCTCCGGGGTAAACGTGCCGGCGATGGTCACGCGGTAGGGATAGGGATAGGTCCCGTCGCACCGGACCTCTGCCGTCACATGGGCCAGCTCCATGCCCAGTGTGTCTGCTTTGTCCCATATATATGCTTCGGTTTTCTCCTTTATGATGTCCGCGATGAGTTCGGTGCTGTCCGCCTCAATCTCCCCGGCGGCGGCCTCCGCGCTGACGCGGACCCGGGCCAGGGACTGGGCCATGGCGTCGAAGTCCAGGCGCGCCACCGGCCCGATGGCCGCCAGGATCACCGCCAGCCCGCAGAGGAATTTCAGCGTCCTGTGCACCGCCCCCTCCGGCGTCAGCGCCAGTACCACGCCGGAGAGCAGCGCAATGGACACCACCGAGATGAGATAATTCCGCACCGCCTCGTTCATGGCGTCACCGCCTGGATGGAGCAGACGCAGGAAATCAGCAGCATGAAGCCGCACGCGCCGGTCATGCCCATGAGGAAGCCCATGGCTGTGGAGAGGCTTTCGATGAGGCCGATCAGCGGCTTCTCCCCGACAGTGGCGCAGAGCGCCGCCGTCAGCTTCAGCACCAGGTGCTGCACCCCCAGCCGCAGCAGCGGCATCAGGCAGATGGCCAGCACCGCCAGCATACCGAACACCCCCGCCGCGCTCTTGAGCACCTGCGCGCTGACCAGCACGGTCTCCGAGGCGTCGGAGATCATCCCGCCCACCACCGGCACCATGGAGCTGACCGCCAGCTTGGCCGCCTTGAGCGCCGCGCCGTCGCTGACGCCGGCAATGACGCCAGAGAGGCTGAGATACCCGGTGAACAGGAACACCGCCAGCTTCAGGGCGTTGGTAAGCACCCACTTGCCGAACTCCTGGAGCCGCGAGAGCGTCTGGTTGCCCAGCACTGCGTTGGCCGCGGACACGGCGATGAAGGCGTAGAGCAACGGGATCAGCAGGCGGTTGATGAGCCCCATCAGCAGCGTGGACACAAAGACCGTGGCGACGTAGATGGCGCTGCCGGCCATGGCCCCGCCGCTGGCGATGGTGGCTGAGGCCAGCACCGGCAGGAGCAGGGCCGTGAAGCTCTGCAGCTGTGCCAGCGTCTCGCGGCCGAGGCCCACCATGGCCCGCAGGTTCGTCACGTTGAGCAGCGTGATGGCCAGCGCGCCCGCCAGCAGCACCGCATTGCGCGAAAGCTTGGTCTCCATCTGCGTCACCATGGCGCAGAGGATCACCACCGCCAGAATGGACACCGCCGTCCGGATACTGTCCAGCAAAAGCGCGTCGGCGCGGGAGACGGCCTTGGTCAAAATAGCCTCGATGCCGTCGGCAAAGCTGCCGGGAGCCACGGGCGAGACATCGGGCATCAGCTCCGCGGCTTCGCCCTCCAGCGTCCGGTCCAGGCGGTCCATGCCGAACTGCTGCGCCTGCGCCTCGGTCACATCTACCGCCCCCGCAGGCGCGGCCAGCGCCAGCACGCAGAGCAGCAGGCATATCATTTGTTTCATTTCAACCTCCCAGCAGCGTGTCCAGCAGATCCAGGACCGCCGAGATCAGCGGCGTCGAGAGATACAGGGCCATGGCCGTGCCGCACAGCTCCACCATCTTGGCAATGCCGCTCTCGCCGCTGTCGGCGCAGACGCCGGCGCTCACACTGGTGAGGATGCCGATCATGGCCGTCTTGAGTACCGGCGAAAGAATGGCGGTGTTGACGCCGGAGAGGGCCTCCAGCCGCTCCAGCATCTCCAGCACCGGCTGGAGCGTCGTGACAGCAAAGGTACAGAGAATCGCCGCGCACAGCACCGCCAGCACCAGTGCGAATTCCCCAACGTGCTTTTTGAGGACCAGAATGGCCGTGACCGCCACCACCGCCAGGGCCAGTACCTGAAAAAAGCCCTGCATCAGAACTGAAACAGGTCCTTGACCAGGTCAAAGAGCTCCGCGATCCGCTGCACCACGATCATCAGCACCACCACCAGTCCGGCCAGGGTGGTCATGGTTGCCTGCTCCTCCCGACCGGACCGGACCAGCACCTGGTTAAGGATAGAAACGATGATGCCCACGGCTGCGATTTTAAAAATCAGATCAATGTCCATTGCCTTGGCCCCTTATGTTCAGAATCGGCTTGTCTCAATGTATGTGCCGCCGACGGCGGCTATGCGCCTATAGCGCCAGGATGGCAATGGCCAGCCCCGCGCAGACGCCCAGGGTGCAGTAGCTGCGCATCCGGGCGCGCTGGTCGGCCTGGAGGGCGTCCAGCAGCGACTGGAGCCGCTGGGAGGCCAGATCGATGGAGCACAGCTGGCTCTCCAGGTCGTATTTACCCAGTCCCTTGCCCAGGTTCAGCAGCACCAGGCGCACCTGGGCGGGAAAGGCCGCGGCTGGCACGGCAGCCAGCTCCTTTTTGAAAATGGCGTAGACCGAGCCCTCCTGCCGCAGATGGAGGTCCCCCGCCACCCGTCCGAAAAACGCTGCCGCCGCGCCGCTGCTCCCCACCGAGAGCAGGCGCATCAGCTCCGGCAGCGGCGTCCGCTGGTAGGCGATCTCCCCCTTCATCTGCTCCAGTGCTGAGAGCAGTTGCCGCAGCAGCGCGGCCTGCCGCCGGACGCTGAGGGCCATGGTGAAGCCGGCCCCAGACGCGCCCAGAATCACCAGTAAAATCCCCGCGGTTTTCAGCATACGTCCTCCATCCTTTCCATACGCGCCTGCTTGTTCCCGTCCAGCACCAGCAGATTCCGAAAGATGCCCAGTTCCGCCAGCTGCCGGTACAGCGGCCGCCGCCGCAGCTCCTCGGGGCCGAAGCCGTGGGCCGTGGCCAGCAGGCGGACGCCGCAGTACCCGGCCCGGGCCATGGCCTCCAGGTCCGCCGCCGCCGTGATCTCGTCCACAGCGATCCACGCCGGGTTCATCACCCGCAGCAGCAGCTCCATCCCCGCTTCCTTGGGCGCCAGGGAGATCACGTCGGTCCTGCGGCCAATGGGCAGCTGGGGCCGCCCCCCCACGCACGCAGCCAGCTCACCGCGGCTGTCCACCACGCCCATCCGCTGGCCATACCGGTCCGACAGCTGCCGCACCAGGTCCCGCAGGAGGGTCGTCTTACCGCTTCCCGGCGGGCCGAGAAGCAAGGTGCTCTCCATCCGCCCCTCCATGGCCTGCAGCACTCCGTCGGCGCAGCCTGTCCACGCTTTGGCAATGCGGAGGTTCAGAGAGGACGGCTCCTTGATAGCTGTGAGCTGCCCGCCGTCCAGCACCGCCGTTCCGCATAGCCCCAGGCGGTGTCCGCCCTGGAGGGGCAGAAACCCCTGCCGCATGGCATCCCCGGCGGCGTAGGCCGAGTAGCCAGTGGCCGCGTTGAGGATGCCCTGGAGCATGGCGGCGGTGCAGACCAGCGGCGCGGTCAGGGAAAGCGGCCCCTCCCGCCCGGCAAAAACCGCCGAGACCTCGCAGTCCATCCGGAACCGCAGCTCCTCCAGACGGGCCAGCTTGTCCGCCGGCAGCGCCCGGACCGCCTGCGCTACGGACGGCGGCAGATAGGTGGTGATCTGCCGGATCATGGAATCGTACATATTCTCAACTCCCAATTCAGCATATGCGCCCCGGAACAGAAAAAGACCGGGCCGTTGGAGCATCTCCAACGGCCCGACCGTGCATTTTTTATTCCAATTCCTCTTCCACCGGTTCCGCCGGCGCCGGCGCGCCGCCCTGCATCTGGGCCCACTGCTCCCGGGTGATCAGCAGCTGGCGGGGCTTGGAGCCCTCGAAGGGCCCGACGATGCCGCGCTCCTCCATCTCGTCCACGATCCGCGCCGCCCGGGCGTAGCCCAGCTTCAGACGCCGCTGGAGCATGGACACCGAGGCCTGTCCGGTCTCCAGGATCACCTCTACCGCGGCGGTGAGCAGCTCGTCGGCCTCGTCGTCGCTCTCCGGCTGGGACGGCGCGTTGTCGCCGCCCTTGCCGCCCTGCTCGGCCTTTTGCTCAATCTGGGCCTGGACCTCCTCAGAGTAGTTGGGCGTGGTGGATCGCTTGATGAAGTTCACCACGTCCTGCACCTCGTCGTCGGTGATGAAGCAGCCCTGAACGCGCTTAGGCTTGCCCTGTCCCAAAGGGGCGTAAAGCATATCGCCCTTGCCCACCAGCTTCTCCGCGCCCTGGGTGTCCAGGATGATCCGCGACTCCATGGCCGACGCCACCGCAAAGGCGATGCGCGAAGGGATATTGGCCTTCATCAGGCCCGTGATGACGTCCGCCGAAGGCCGCTGCGTAGCGATGACCAGATGGATGCCCGAGGCGCGGCCCATCTGGGCGATGCGGCAGATGGATTCCTCCACCTCCTTGGCCGCCACCAGCATCAGGTCGGCCAGCTCGTCGATGACCACTACGATCTTCTCCATAGGCACGCGCTCTCCGTCGTCCTGGGCAGCGGCCAGCTTGTTGTAGGAGTCCAGATCCCGGACTCCCGCGTCAGCCATCATGCGGTAGCGGCGCATCATCTCCGTCACCGCCCACTGCAGCGCCCCCGCAGCCTTCTTCGGGTCGGTGACCACGGGGATCAACAGATGGGGAATGCCGTTGTAGACGCCCAGCTCCACCATCTTCGGGTCCACCATGATGAGGCGCACCTCATCGGGCCGGGCCTTGTAGAGGAGCGAGATGATCAGGGAGTTCATGCACACCGACTTGCCCGAGCCCGTGGTGCCGGCGATGAGCATGTGGGGCAGCTTTGCGATGTCCCCGATAATGCGGTTGCCGCCGATGTCCTTGCCCACGGCGAAGGAGATCCGGGACTTGCTGCGGACGAACTCCTGGGAGTCGATCACGTCCCGGGCCAGAACGGTGCTGACCAGGCGGTTGGGGACCTCGATGCCCACTACAGAGATTTTATCGGGAATGGCTGAGATGCGCACACCCGTCGCGCCCAGCGAAAGCGCGATATCATCGGCCAGGTTTGTGACCTTGCTGAGTTTCACGCCCCGGTCCAGCTCCAGCTCATACCGGGTGACCGACGGGCCGCGGGTGACATTGACGATATGAGCGTCGATGTTGAAGCTCTGGAGTGTGGCGTTGAGCCGCTCGGTGTTCTCCCGCATTTCCTCTGTGCCGTCCACATTGCCCCCCGTCCCAGGGCGCAGCAGCGCCGCAGGCGGATAGACGTATTCGCCGCTGACAGGCTCCGACCGGGCGAACTCCTGGAAAACCTCCTCGGCAGATTTCTGCGCCGCTTCCTTCCTGGATTTCGGCGTCTCCGGGACCGGCGGTGCCAACGGCTCCGGCTGCGGCCGGGGCTTGAAGGGGATTGGCTCGGGCAGCACACGGACCGGTGGCTCCGGTTCCGGCTCCGGCACTGGGAAATCGATGACCGCTGCCAGGTGCGCCTCCGGCGTCTCCGTCACCTCGCCGATGTCCGACAGCGTTTCCTCCGGCTCCGGTTCCGACGTTTTGGGCGCGGTCTTCCCCATTTTTTCCAGCAAATACTCGTCCGGCGACTGAATGGGCCGCTTTTGGGGCTTGGACGGCTCGCGCACCGGCATGGGAGGCTCGTCCACTGGGATGTCGAAGTCAAACTGCTGCGCCGTCCGGCGCTTCTCTTCCCGTTTTTCCACACGCTCGATCCGCCGCGCAGCCACGTGGTTGACCAGGATCTCCGCCGGATCCGGCGGCTCCTCATCCGGCGCCTCGTACTTGGGCAGGCGCGGCCGGTTGCGGATGGCGCGAATCAGGCTGATGACCGTCATGTTCAGCGAGCCCAGCAGCTCCAGCAGGAACAGCAGGATGAAGAGGATCACCGCTCCCACCCGGCTGAACACCGTCTCAAACAGCAGCGCCAGGAAGCCCGCCGCCAGCCCCCCGGCTGTGCCGCTGATACCGCCTTGATAGAGAACCTTAACCAGGCCGCCGCCCCAGCTGATGTAGCGGCTGCCGCCCACCAGCTGCACCAGCGCGCCAATGGACACCGGCAGCAAAAAGGCGCACAGCAGCCGCAGCCGCACCGGTCTTCCGCCGTGGAGCAGCAGAATCAGGAACGCCAGCAGGCAGGAAAACGGCAGTATGTACGCCCCGCCGCCCACCATGCCCCGTGAAAACTGACTGAGGCCCTGGATGAAAAGCCCCTGGATGTCAAAACACCCCAGCGTCAGGAACACGCCCAGGAACAGGCAGACCGCCGCACCGATCTCGCGGTGGACCGGCGTCTTTGGGGCCGGCTTTTTCGCGGAATTCCTGGACGCGCCGCCCCGGCGGGCGCCGGAGGCCGGACGCTTTGTCGATTTTTTCTCCGCCATGGGACCCTCCTTACGAAACCAGCGAGAGAACCAGCGTTACAATGGCAGCGCCCCAGCAGTAGTAGGCAAAGCCGCCGAACCGGCCCTTACTCGCAATGTACTTCAAAAGACTGATGGCCGCGTAGCCAGAGACCATCGCCACCAGCACGCCCACCAGATAGACCGGCAGCAGCGCCGTATCGACGCCGGCCTGCACAGCGTCGGCGATTGTGAGGATGTTTGCCCCCAGCACCGCGGGGATGGACAGCAGAAAGGAGAATTTCACCGCGAAGGTGCGGTCAAACCCCCGCGCCATGCACGCGGAGATGGTAGTCCCCGACCGGGACAGCCCCGGCACCACCGCCACCGCCTGCGCCAGCCCCACCAGCAGCGTGTCGCCCATGGTGGCGTTGAGCGCGTTTTTGTTTCCCCGGCGCATCCGGTCGGAGAGAAACAGCAGAAGCCCCGTCACCACCAGGGCGAAAGCGATGAAGAAGGTATTGGAATACAGTGACTCCACATATCCCTTCACCGGCAGCACCAGCAGCAGCGGCAGCGTCGCCACCACAATCATCAGGATCGTCCGCCGGGCCGACACGTCGGGCCGTTCGCCGCGCCGCGGCTGGCGCAGACGGACCATGGTGAAAAACTCCCGCAGCAGCGCCGCGATATCCCGGCGGTAGGCCACAAACACCGCCACCAGCGTGCCTAGGTGCAGCAGGACATCAAAGAGCATGTGGTCGTGCTCCACGTCGGAGAGCTGGAAGAAATTCTGAAAAATAGACAGATGCCCGGAACTCGAGATGGGCAGGAACTCCGCAAGCCCCTGCACCAGCCCGAGAACAACGGCGGAAAGATAAGTCATGGGACGTCCTCCTGTTGGTTTCTTACCACACTATACTACCACAAACGCCCCGAGAATTCCATATTTTTCTGCTCAGGACGGCGTGTGGCGTTTTTTCTGTTCCCGGACGATGAGGCGGC
This sequence comes from Oscillospiraceae bacterium, assembly GCA_022792945.1. GTDB lineage: Bacteria > Bacillota > Clostridia > Oscillospirales > Oscillospiraceae > Avoscillospira_A. The sequence goes on from JAAWBZ010000073.1 coordinate 30,390, forward strand.
GGAGAGTATCCAGCGCGTCGCCCAGGTTGCCCAGCTTGTCGATGAGGCCGCAGGCCACCGCCTCCCGGCCGTAGATCACCGTGCCCACGTCAGAGGCCAGCTCCCCCGTGGCCATCATATACTCCAAAAACGGCTCCCGCCCGATGCGGGAGTTTGCTGTCACAAACTCCACAATCCGTTCCTGGATGCGGTTGAAATACTGGAATGTGGCCGGCGCTCCCACCACTGTACCAGAGATGCGCACCGGATGGATGGTCATGGCCGCCGAGGGCACGATCAGCGACCGCTTGGCCGATACCGCCAACGGCACGCCGATGGAGTGCCCCCCGCCCAGCACCAGGGACACCGTGGGCTTGCGCATGCCCGAGATCAGCTCGGCGATGGCAAGACCGGCCTCAATGTCGCCGCCCACGGTATTGAGCAGCAGCAAAAGCCCGTCGATCTCCTCGCTCTCCTCGATGGAGGCAAGCAAAGGCATCACGTGTTCGTACTTGGTGGTTTTGGCTGTCTCCGGCAGGACCTGATGGCCCTCAATCTGGCCAATGATGGTCAGCGTATAGATCGTGCCGTGCCGGCCCCGGGCTGTTGTCGAGCCCAGCTCTGTGAGCTGCTCACGGTCCTGTTCCTGCTGCGCAGCGCGCTGTTCCATGTCCATATGCGAAATACCTCCCGTCGTTTTCCCGGTTAGTATTTCCCGCCGCGCGCCGCAATATCAGCCGTCCGCCTGCCAGCCCTTGCAGACATCCACCCATTTTTGGCATTTGGAATAGCGCTCCAGCTCCTCGATGGTCATTTCAATGGCGGAATTGCTGCTGCCTGCCGCCGGAAACACCGTCTTGAAACGCCGGAGGGACACGTCCAGGTAGATCTCCACGCCCTCCTTCACCGCGAAGGGACAGATGCCGCCCACCGCATGGCCGATACGCGCCGGCGCGTCATCATAGGGAAGCATCCTGGCCTTGCCGCCGAAGGCGGCCTTGTATTTTCCGTTGTCGATGCGTGCGTCGCCCGCGGCCACCACCAGGATGCACCGCTCACCCAGCAAAAAGGAAAGCGTCTTGGCAATGCGGCGCCCCTCCACCCCCAGGGCCTGCGCCGCCAGATCTACCGTTGCGCTGGACACGTCAAACTCCTGAATGCGTCCAGCGATGCCCTCCTGGGCGAAGTACGTGCGGACATTTTCGATGGACATATAAAACACTCCCTGCTACCACCCGCGCATCTTGCAGGCGGGCGAAAACTGTGGTATGATGAAACACGAGGTGCTGTTATGACAAAGACCAACGCCATGCGGCTGCTGGACCAGGCAAAGATCGCCTACCGTGCCGCGGAATATCCGTTCGATGCGCGCGACCTAAACGGTATGTATGCCGCCGCCGGCATCGGCATGCCGCCGGAGCAGGTGTTCAAGACCCTGGTCGCCCGGGGGGACAAGCGCGGCGTCGCGGTGTACTGCATCCCGGTCTGCTGCGGGCTGGACCTGAGAAAGGCCGCCCAAGCCGCCAGGGACAAGAAGATGGAGCTGGTCCCCGTGAAGGAGCTGCCGGGCCTCACCGGCTACATCCGCGGCGGATGCAGCCCCGTAGGCATGAAAAAGCAGTTCCCCACCTTCCTGGAGGAGACCGCCCAGCTCTACAGCGAGATCGCTGTCTCCGCCGGACAGCGGGGCTGCCAGCTGATCCTCTCCCCCCAGGATCTGGCCGCCTACACAGGAGCCGCGCTCTGCGATCTGACGGAATAACGACAGGAGGACACACGTTTTGAAATTTGAGTATCAACCCCGGGGAGTCTGCTCCCGCCTGATCTCCTTTGAGGTCGAGGACAACATCGTCCGCCGCCTGGAATTCACCGGCGGATGCAGCGGCAATGCCCAGGGCCTCTCCCGTCTGGTAGAGGGCATGGACATCGACGAAGTGATCCGCCGCGTCCGCGGCATCCGGTGTGGCTTCAAGCCCACCTCCTGCCCCGACCAGCTGTCCCAGGCGCTGTCCGCCGCCAAGGAGCAGCTTGCCCAACAGGCTGCCGGCACATAAGAACGCCCAGAGGGAACCTCAGCCTGCCGGAACCGCGGCATCACCGCGGTTCCGGCAGGCTGATTGATTTTTCAGGCAGTGGAACGATCAGAAATCCTCCTCATCGTCCATGTCGAACTCCAGCTCCTCACCGCACTTGGGGCAGTTGGTGGAGCCTTCCTCAATGGTGGATTCGTCGATGGTGATGACCTCGCCGCAGGTGGGGCACTTCACCTCGTAGAGCGCCTCGTCCCCGAAGTCAAAGTCCTCGTCCTCATCCTCCTCGCCGTCCTCGTCGAACACGATCTCCTCCATCACGTCCAAAGAGGCCTCAATCTCGTCCAGCTCGTCGGAGACGGCCTGGGCGTTGTCCTCAATGTCGGAGATAGCGTAGGAGACGTCCTCCAGCATGTCCACGATGGCGGCGATCATCTTGCCCTCGTTCTTCTCGGTGTCCAGCTTCAGGCCGTCCATTAGGCCCTTGAGGTATGCGGCTTTTTCAGAAAGTGTCATGATCGTTCCTTTCCGCTCACGCTTTGGCGCGGCTGAGATACTCGCCGGTGCGGGTGTCGATGGTGATCCTGTCGCCCTCGTTGATGAACAGGGGCACCTTGATCTCCGCGCCGGTCTCCACGATGGCGGGCTTGGTGACGTTGGTGGCGGTATCGCCCTTGACGCCGGGCTCGGTCTCGGTGATCTCCAGGTCCACGAAGTTGGGGGCCTCAACGCCGAACACGCTGCCCTTGTAGGACAGCACCGTGCAGGTGTCGTTCTCCTTGACAAAGCGGAAGCTGTCGTCCAGCACCGTCTTGTCAATGGGGATCATGTCGTAGGTCTCCTCGTCCATGAAGTAGTAGAGGTCGCCGTCGGCGTAGGAATAGGACATTTTCTTTCTCTCGATGAAAGCGGTGGGATACTTGTCATTGGGGTTGAAGGTGGTCTCCACGACGGCGCCGGTGATCACGTTCTTCATTTTTACGCGTACAAACGCCGCGCCCTTGCCGGGCTTGACGTGCTGGAACTCCACGATCTGCATCACCTTGCCGTCCATCTCGAAGGTCACGCCGTTTCTAAAATCGCTGACAGAAATCATATTTGCTTATCCTCCTATATTTCCCACCGCAGTCTACGGTTTTCTACGGTACCATACAGCGATATCATACCCGATTTCCCCGCAAAATGCAAGTCCATATGCGGCAATTTTGGATTTTTTTCCAGCCTCACCGGCCCAGCCGCCCCGCCAGAGCGATCCAGGGCAGCTCCAGGCCACGGCGCAGCTTCAGCCAGATATTGTGCAGGCGGATGGGCCGCACCAGGATCGACGTCAGGCCGGCGCAGTTGGCCCCCAGGACGTCGGTGTAGATCTGGTCGCCGGCCAAGGCGGTCTCCCCGGGCAGCAGGCCGCAGCGCAGCAGCGCACGGCGGATGCCCTTCTGAAAAGGCTTGCGGGCATGGGTGACGCAGTCCAGACCGTAGGTCTCGCAGAAGCGCACCACCCGGGGCTTGCGGCTGTTGGACACCACGCACAGCTGCACGCCGTCCGCCCGCAGCGCCTCCAACCAACGCAGCACCTCCGGGCTGGGGGTGTCAGTGGTGTAGGGGACGATGGTGTTGTCAAAGTCCAGAAACAGCGCCTTCGCGCCGTATTCCGACAGCAGTGCCGGCGTGATATCCGTCACACGGCGGAGCATCCGCCGGGGCAGCAAGGAAAATGGCATAATGGAACCTGCTTTTTCATAAATTCTACTGCCGATGGAAACCGGCAGCGTCCGGGCAGCGCGTCAGGGAGCTGCCTCAAGATTATACCACGGCGCAGGAGGTTTGTAAATTGTCCATGCCGATCTATTTGGCCTTTTCCCCCGAGGAATTTGGCCAGGCCGCGGCCTCCGGCCATCCGCTGGCCTGTATGGGCTACCGTCTGGCGTCCGACGCGCCGACGCTGCTGGCGCCCTCTCCCCTGCCGGACTGCCGCGCCATGATGCTTTTGCAGGACGACGCCCTGCCCGCCTACGAAGCGGCGCCGTCCCTGTCGCAGCTGATCGCCGAGTATGCCGCCGCGTACCACACCGGCCTCATCTGTGACTGCGACGCGCCGGAAAACCCCTTCTGGACGACACTGATCCGGCAGCTGAACGACGCCTGTGCCGCGCTCTCCCTGCCCCTTTGGGTGTCGGAGGCCTACGCGGACGCCGCCCCGGACGCCTGGGTCACTATAGGCTCCGACGTGAGCACCGGAGACTTCCGGCAGCGTGCCGCCCAGGCCGCGGCGCGCTATCCCGGCCGCTGTGTCCTGGAGCTGCGCCCCCTGGGCGCACAGTACGCCCTTCCCGGCGCGCCGGCGGGCAAAACGCTGACGCCCGACGCGCTACGGCAGCTCCAAGCGGACTGGAGCGCGCCGGTTTTCCACGCGCCGGATCTGCTCTGCCAGTATTTCAGCCGTGACGGCGACCCCCTGGAGCTGGTCCTCTTCGACACCCGGGAGACCCTCCGCGAGAAGCTAACCGCCGCCGGGGATGCGGGCTTCCAAGCTGCCGTGGGCCTCTTGCAGGAGCTGTCGGTCCGCCTGCCAGATGAGTCAAAATAACAAAAGCGCCCTGCCGGCTTGGCAGGGCGCTTTGAATGAACATACCCAGGAAAATCAATAGAACTTTCTCTTGTTCTTGCGGGCGGCTTCAGACTTCTGCTTACGCTTCAGGCTGGGGCTCACATAGTGAGCTCTCTTCTTGACCTCCGCGATGACGCCGGCCTTCGCGCAGCTTCTCTTGAAGCGCTTGAGCGCACTCTCCAGAGATTCATTCTCTTTGACGTGAATTTCAGACATTGATTTCCCTCCCTCCGCTGTATCCGGATGCACCCAGGATACTTTCAGGGCCAGACTACGTGGCTTAAATGATTATACTCATTTCCGGGCCGGATGTCAAGAATAATTTTGCAATTCGCCTAAAGTCACTTGATAATGACATTAACCAGCTTGTTTTTCACCACGATGGTCTTGATGATCCGTCCGCCCAGCTTCTCCAGATTCCGCTGGACCACATCAGAGGCGTGGGCCAGGGCCGTCACGGCCTCCTGATCCAATCCTGCCTCGGCCTGCATGGTACCGCGGAGCTTGCCGTTGATCTGGATGGCCATTTCCACCGTCGCGTCCACAGTCTTGGCCGGATCATAGGCGGGCCAGTCCTGCTGGCAGGCCATTTTGCCGTCCCCGGCGGCAAAGCCCTTCAGCGCCCACAGCTCCTCCACCATGTGCGGCGCGAAGGGACTCAGCAGCAGCAGCAGCACACGGATATCTCCTCTGGTGCAGCCGTTGGCGGAGAGCGTGTTGACCAGTGTCATCATGGCGGCGATGGCGGTATTCATTTTCAGCCCATCAATGTCCTCTGTAACCTTCTTGATGGTCTTGTGGAGGGCAGCCTCGTTGGCCGGCGTCACGTCCGCGCTGTCCGCGCAGCCCTCGGCCAGGTTCCATACGCGGTCCAGGAAGCGCTTGCAGCCCTTCACGGCGCTGGTCTGCCACGGGGCGGCCTTCTCAAAGTCGCCCAGGAACATGATATAGAGGCGCAGGGTATCCGCGCCGAACTCCCTGACCACGTCGTCGGGATTGACTACGTTGCCCAGGGACTTGGACATTTTCACAATGGGATGATCGGCCATTTCGCCGTACTGCTCCACAAGATGCCTCTGCGCCGCGGCCTCGCTGCCGTACTGAGCCGTCAGGGCCCTGCGCTCGCCCTCGGGGAGGTTGGCGAGGTTGTGGGGATTCAGCCCCAGGATCATGCCGTGGCTGGTGCGCTTCTGGTACGGCTCCTTGGTGGGCACCAGGCCCAGGTCATAGAGCACCTTGTGCCAGAACCGGCTGTAGAGCAGATGGAGTGTGGTATGCTCCATGCCGCCGTTGTACCAGTCAATGGGCGACCAGTATTCCAGCGCCTCTTTAGAGGCCAGCGCCTGGTCGTTATGGGGGTCCATATACCGCAGGAAGTACCAACTGGAGCCAGCCCACTGGGGCATGGTGTCAGTCTCGCGCCGGGCCGCGCCGCCGCAGCAGGGACAGGTGGTACGGACCCAGTCGGTCATCTTGGACAGGGGCGACTCGCCGTCGTCGGTGGGTTCGTAGCTCTCCACCTCCGGCAGCAGCAGCGGCAGCTGGTCCTCCGGCAGGGGCTGCCAGCCGCACTTTTCGCACCACACCATAGGGATCGGCTCGCCCCAGTAGCGCTGGCGGGAGAAAACCCAGTCGCGGAGCTTGTAGTTGACCTGCCGCCGGCCGACACCCTTCTCCGCCAGCCAGTCGGTGATGGCCTCCTTGGCCTCAGCCACGGTCATGCCGTCAAACTGCTGGGAGTTGATGACCAGATCGGTGTCCGAGGTGGTATAGACCGCCTCCTGCACGTCGCCGCCCTGGGCGGTGGCGATAATGGGCAGACCGAACTTCTTGGCAAACGCCCAGTCACGTGCGTCATGGCCCGGCACGCCCATGACGCAGCCGGTGCCATAGGTGGCCAGGACGTAGTCAGAGATGAAGATGGGCACTTCCCTGCCGTTGACGGGGTTGATCGCGTTGACGCCCATCAGGCGGACGCCGGTCTTTTCCTTGTCGGCGGCCAGCTCCGTGCGCTCAAAGTCCGACTTGCGCGCGGCCTCCTGGATATACTTCTCCACCTCGTCCCAGTTGGACAGGCGCGCCCTCCAGTCCTGTACAAAGTGATGCTCCGGCGAAATAACCATGTAGGTGGTGCCGAAGATCGTATCAGGCCGGGTGGTAAAGACGACGATCTCATCGCCGGTGGTGGCCTGGAACGTGACCTCCGCACCGGTGGAGCGGCCGATCCAGTTCTTCTGCTGGGTCTTGACGCGCTCAATGTAGTCCACCTCGTCCAGATCGTCGATGAGCCGCTGGGCGTACTCGGTAATTTTCAGCATCCACTGGGACTTTTCCTTCCGGATGACCGGCGCGCCGCAGCGCTCACAGACGCCCTCCACCACTTCCTCGTTGGCCAGGACGCACTTGCAGGAGGTGCACCAGTTGACCGGCATGGTGGCCTTGTAGGCCAGCCCCTTTTTATAGAGCTGGAGGAAGATCCATTGGGTCCACTTGTAGTAGCTGGGGTCGGTGGTGTCCACCATCCTGTCCCAGTCAAAGCTGAAGCCCAGCATCTGCAGCTGCTCGGTGAAGTGTCGGATGTTCTGCTGAGTGACCTTGGCGGGGTGGATGTGGTTTTTGATGGCGTAGTTCTCCGTGGGCAGGCCGAACGCGTCGTAGCCCATGGGAAACAGCACGTTATAGCCCTGCATCCGCTTCTTGCGGCAGATGATGTCCATGGCGGTATAGGGCCGGGGGTGGCCGACATGCAGGCCCTGGCCGGAGGGATACGGGAACTCGACAAGGCCGTAAAACTTGGGCCGGGGGTCGCCGGTGACGGCGGCATAGGGCTTGGTCTCCAGCCACTTTGCCTGCCATTTCTTCTCAATGGCGGTGAAATCGTATTTCATGCTTCTCTTCCTTCTACACTATACTTCGCTTTCTGCGGCAAGCGGGACCGGCACCGCGTCGTTCCACAGACGCTCCAGGTCGTAGAACTGCCGCGTCTCCTCGGTAAACACATGGACCACCAGACAGCCAAAATCCAGGAGCACCCAGGTGCCGCTGCGGTGCCCCTCCCGCCGGAGGGCCGGCTCACCCGCGGCGTCCAGTGCGGCTTCAGCCGCGTCGCAGAGGGTCTTGACATGGGTGCTGGAGCTGCCGGTGCAGATGAGGAAATAGTCCGCAAGGCTGGACACATCCGCGACCGCCAGCAGCTTGATGTCGATGCCCTTCTTGTCGTCCAGCGCCCTGACTGCCGTCATGGCGACTTCCTTTGGTGTTAACATTATCGATCATCCTTCCCTATGTTTGCTCTGTCTGCGCGGCCCCGGCGCTCTCCGCCGTGCCCGGGTCCAGGACGCCCGAGCCGTTGGAGGGCTCCTCCGGCGGCAGCTCGGGCGGCTCCTCCGGCGGCGGCTCTTCTTCGCTGGGTGCGTTGGGATCATTCGGTTCGCTGGGTTCGCCGGGTTCGCTGGGTTCTCCGCTCTCCCCTGGTTCTCCGGGGTCTGGAGAGATACCGGAATTGCCGCCATTGGGATCGCCTGCGGGATCGTCCGAGGCGCCGGGTTCACTGGCCCCGCCGGGGTCCAGGACGTCTGTGCCGCTGGGTTCGCCGGGATCGTCCGGCTCCTCCGGTTCCGGCGTCGGGTCCGGTATGACGGGCGGCTTCGGCGTACTGGCGGAGCCGCCGCCGGAGCTGTGCGAGCTGACACCGCCTCCTGAGCCGGCACGGATGTGCAGGCTTCCCAGCTGGATATCCGCATCATAGGGGTTGAAATGCTCGTTGACGATCTCCAGGACCTCGCTGGCGTTGAGGCCCCAGTAGGAGCCGCCGTTAAGCCCCACGTTGCGGCCCGGCAGCGTCACGGTGTACATATTGCTGAGGTCGCATTTCAAAAGCTCCTGCGCAAAATAGAGCATATTGCCCAGCGTCAGGTCCGTATCCACATATTCAATGCAGGTCTCCACGATGGGCTGGATCTTCGTGATGGTACTCAGAGACAGCAGCTCCCCCGCCAGCGCCTTCAAAAAGTCCTGCTGCACCTGGGTCCGCTGGATATCCGCGGCGGCGTAGCTGCGGAAGCGGACCAGCTGCATGGCGTGCTGGCCGTCCAGCAGCTGCTCGCCGGCGTAGAGGTCGATGTGCAGGTTCTGCGTGGGGTCGTTGTAGTACATCCGCTGCGGCACGTTGAAGGTCACGCCGCCCACGATGTCCACGATCTCCACAAAGGCCTTCAGGTCCACCATCACATACCCGTCCACCTCAAAGCCCAAAATAGACGAGAGCTGGTCCTCCAGCGCCTCGATGCCCTTCTCGCCCTTGCCCGCGCCGCCGTAGACGGAGTTGATCTTGGGCACACTGTAATTGCCGTAGACCAGCGAGTCACGCGGCACGCTCATCAGCGCCACGGTGTGCTCCTCTGCATCCAGGCGGGCGATCATGATGGTATCGGTCCGGGTACCGTCGCCGTCGGTGCCCACCAGGAGAATGTTGTAGTATCCCTCCACATGGGCGCCGGGGGCGTCAAACTGGACCTCCACCTCGTTGCCGTCGTCGTCGGTATAGGTGATCCGCGGACGCGCCGGCACCTCCACCGGTTCGCCGTTCTCGTCCATCGTAATGGTCTCCTGCCGCCGCTCCGGCTTCTGGATGTCCGGCGGGCGCACCAGCGCCTTATAAATGCCGACCACCACGCCCGCCAGCACCAGCACCGACCCTGCCAGCAGAAGCAGGCCCCGCTGTGTGCCGCTCAATCGCTGGAACCAGCCGGCGATCCCGGTTTTTCGCTTCCCCGGCGCGGGCCTCTCGCCGCTGCCGCCCTGTTTGGATGCGGCGTGCGCGCCGGTATGCCGTGTATTGTGCTTTCCGCCAAAAAGTTTCATGCTTTGGTCCTTTCACCAACCAGAAAATCGCGCGCCTCCACCGTGTAGCGGTCCAGAGGCTTCCCTTCGCTTTTCAGAAGCTCGATGGACATCTCGAAGCCGCACAGCAACGCCGCGTCCAGGTCTGTCTCCGCCAGGGCGCGCAGCTTCTCCACGCCGTCAAAGTCCCGGTTCGGCTCCATGTAATCGGCCAGATAGAGAATTTTTTCCAGCACCGTCATATCGGCCTTGCCCGTGGTGTGCCAGTAGATGGCCTCATAGACCGCGTCGCACTCTCCAAATATGCGCCGCGCGATCACCGCGCCGGTCTTGGAGTGGAGGAGCTTATAGTGCGCCTTTTCGAACTCACTGGTCATAATACCATATTTTTCACATAATAGCAACTGTGCCGTCCGCCCCAGGGCCTTGGTGACGTCGTGGAGGATGCCGCACCGGGCCGCCAGGGCCTCGTCCGCGCCCCAGCGGCGGGCCAGACGGGCGGCGGTGGCGCAGCAGCCCGCCACGTGTGGGACGCGCTTGGGGTCGTGGAGGGCGAGGCTGGCGTCCCGCAGCTGCGGGAAGGGCAGGCCGCAGAGGCACTCCCCCACACCGTAGAGGCCCTGCTCCCGGATGCAGGCAAGCACCTTGGGGGCCAGATACGCCTCCGCGCACTGGAAGCGCAGCATCCGCCGCACCTCGGTGGAGGACGCCTCAAAGACGTGATTCTGGAGGACCGTTACCTCCGCGCCAAACCGTTCCCGGACGCGCGCCGCCTGCTCCTCCAGCTTCCGGCAAGCCGCGGGAGGATCGGCGGCCCGGTGGGCCGTGACAATGGCCGCGCAGCGGCAGATCTCCTCCGGCGCGCGCCACTGGCCGAAGGAGAGGAACATATCCGTCCCCATCAGCAGGTACAGCCGGTCCTCCGGATACCGCGCCCGCAGGGCGCGCACTGTATCCACCGTGTAGCTGGGACCCTCACGGCGCAGCTCCAGGTCGTCGATCTCGGCCCCGGGGATGTCCTCCGCCATCCGGCGCAGCAGCTCCAGCCGCGCCTGCGGCGGCGGAGAGAGCGCCGGCAGCGTCTTATGCGGCGGGACCGACGCCGGGACCAGGATCACCCGGTCCAGCGCCAGCGCGCGCATCATTTCCTGTACCGCCAGAGCGTGGCCCTTGTGCGGCGGGTTGAAGCTGCCTCCGTATACACCGATTTTGCCCATCCTGTACGCCCCCGATTCTTTCAGACTCATTTTCTGTCATCACACAGCGGCCGCCCGGGGCGGCTGCCAGAAAATGGCATGCCAATCCTTTCCTTTCGGAAGGGGGATTTATTTGCGCCGGTCCCTTGCGGCCTCCACGGCCGCCTGCCGGAAATACTCGTTGCGCTTGTCCCGTTCCTCCCGGGCCTTTTTCCGCCGGGCCTGGATGCCGGCGCGGACGGGATTGACCTTCTTGGGCTTGGCCCGGGCGGCCTGCATCTGGCGCTGGACCTCCAGCTTTTTGGATTTCCTGAAGATTACAAATTTAGAACCCATGGTCTGCACGCCCTCGGCCCCGGTGGCCTCGCAGATGGCGTCGCAGGCCTCCCGGGCGGTGAGCAGGGCGCTCTCCAGCACCTGGCCCTTGACCAGCTCACGGGCCTCCAGCACGGTGCCGGCCTCCGCGATCACGTTCTCCGTCACGCCGCCCTTGCCTATGGTGAGCAGGGGCGCCAAAAGATTTGCCTTGGCGCGCAGCTCGGCGCGCTCCTTACTTGTCAGCATGGAAAAACTCCTCATTCAGTCGTTTGGAAAATTGCCGCAGAGCGCGGCCCCGGTGAGAGATCTGATTCTTCTCCGCCGCCGGAAGCTCGGCGAAGGTCCGCCCCAGGGGTGGATAGAAAAAGACCGGGTCGTAACCAAAGCCGGCGTCTCCCCGCGGCGCGCGGGCGATGACGCCCTCACACGCTCCCCGGGCTGAGAGCACCCGGCCGTCCGGGAAGCAGCAGGTCACAATGCTGACAAACCGCGCCGTGCGCCGCTCGTCCGGCACATCCTCCAGGTTTTTCAGCAGCAGGGCCATCCGTTCCGCGTCGCTGTGCAGGCCGCCGTACCGTGCGGAGTAGACCCCCGGCGCGCCGTCCAGGACGTCCACCGCCAGCCCGCTGTCATCGGCAATGGCCGGCAGGCCGCAGGCCTCCAGAACAGCCCGGGCCTTCAGCAGCGCGTTTTCCTCAAAGGTCGTACCGGTCTCCTCCACCTCCAGGTCCAGCCCCACCTGGGATTCCAGGAGGACCTCCACGTCCAGCGCCCCCAGAATGGCCTGCAGCTCCCGGAGCTTGCCCGGATTTTTGCTTGCCAGCACCAGCTTCATACCAAATCCCCCAGCAGCTCCCGCTGCATGGCGCACAGCTCCTCCGTCCCCTTGCGGCACAGGCGCACCAGCGTCTGCTGCTCGTCCAAGGTAAAGGGCCTGGCCTCGCCGGTGCCCTGCAATTCAATAAGCGCGCCGGCCTCGGTCATCACGCAGTTGAGATCCACCATGGCATGGGAATCCTCGGCGTAGCAGAGGTCCAGCAGTGGCTCGTCCGCCACAATTCCGGCGGAAACGGCGGAGACCAGGCCGCGCAGCGGCATTTTCTCCACATTTCCCGCCTCCAGAAGCCCCCGGCACGCCAGCGCCAGGGCGATAAAGCCGCCGGTCACCGACGCCGTGCGGGTCCCGCCGTCACCCTGCAAAACGTCGCAGTCGATGGTGACGGTCCGCTCCCCCAGCGCCTCCAGGTCCGCGGTGCTGCGCAGGGCGCGCCCGATGAGGCGCTGAATTTCGGCGCTCCTGGGCGAGAGCTTGAGCTTGCTCACGTCCCGCTTGGAGCGCTCCCGGTTGGCCCGGGGCAGCATGGAATACTCCGCCGTGATCCACCCGCCGCTGCTCACATGGGGCGGCACGCGCTCCTCCACCGAGGCGCAGCAAAGCACCATCGTGTCCCCCATCTCGATCAGGCAGCTGCCCTCGGCGAATTTCGAGAAGCCCGGCGTCAGCTTCACCGGGCGCAGCTGGTCAAATGTTCTGCCGTCGATCCGCATCGCGTCCTCCTTAAATCAGCGCGTCCACAAATTCCCTGGCCCGGAAAGCCATCAAATCGTCCATCTGCTCGCCGACGCCCACGAACTTCACCGGAATTTGCAGCGTGTCGGCCACGGCGATGACGATGCCGCCCTTGGCGGTGCCGTCCAGCTTGGTCAGGACCATGCCGGTGACGCCGGCAATTTCCTGGAACTGCTTGGCCTGGATGAGGCCGTTCTGCCCGGTGGTGCCATCCAGCACCAGGAGCACCTCCTTGTCAGCGTCCGGCAGCTCCCGGTCGATGATGCGGGCGATCTTGCCCAGCTCGTTCATCAGATTCTGCTTGTTGTGCAGCCGCCCGGCGGTGTCGCAGAGGATGATGTCGCTCCCCCGGGCGCGGGCGGCGGAGATGGCGTCGTAGACCACCGAAGCCGGGTCCGCGCCCTCATCCTGGCGGATGATCTCCACGCCGCTGCGGCCCGCCCAGATCTCCAGCTGGTCTGCCGCCGCCGCGCGGAAGGTGTCCGCCGCGCACAGGAGCACCCGCTTGCCCTCCCCGCGCAGGAGGTTGGCCAGCTTTCCAATGGTGGTGGTCTTGCCCACGCCGTTGACGCCGATGACCAGCACCACCGAGGGCTTGGTCCCGGCCCGGAGCGCGCCGTCGCCCACGCTGAGCATCTCCACCAGAATTTCCTTCAGCGCCTCGCGGACCTCCCCGGCCTCCCGGAGGCGGCGCTCCTTCACCCGGGCGCGCAGCGCCTCCACGGCTTTGACCGACGTCTCTACGCCAAGGTCGGCCAGAATAAGGCTCTCCTCCAGCTCGTCGTAAAAGTCGTCGTCGATGCCGGAAAAGCCGGAGAAGATGCCGCCCAGCGACGATTCCATGGCCTTGCGCGTCTTGGACAGGCCGCTCTTGAGTTTTTCAAAAAATCCCATGCGTGTTTCCCCTTTTTATTGGATTCCCAGCTGACGCTCCATCTGGCCCAGGTCGATGTGCAGGATTTTGGAGATGCCCTGCTCCTGCATGGTGACGCCGTAGAGCACGTCGGCCTCCTCCATGGTGCCGCGCCGGTGGGTGATGACAATGAACTGCGTACAGCCGCAGAGATTGCGAAGGTAGGAGGCGAAGCGGCGGACGTTGTTGTCGTCCAGCGCCGCGTCGATCTCGTCCAGCAGGCAGAAGGGCGTCGGCCGCACCCGCAGGATGGCGAAATAGAGCGCGATGGCCACGAACGCCTTCTCGCCGCCGGAGAGCAGCGTGATGGTTTTGAGCTGCTTGCCCGGCGGCTGCACGCGGATTTCGATGCCGCAGCCCAGCGGGTCCTCCGGGTCCTCCAGCTCCAGCGACGCCTTGCCGCCGCCGAACATCTCCACAAAGGTCTTGCCGAAATACTCGTTGATCCGGGCGAACTCCCGGGCGAAGATCTCCGTCATTTCCCGGGTAATGGAGCCGATGATCTCCTCCAGCTCCGCCTTGGCGTGGAGCACATCGTCCCGCTGGGCACTGAGGTACTCGTAACGCTCGTTGACCCGGGCGAACTCGTCGATGGCACCCAGGTTCGGCGTGCCCAGGGCCGAGATGCGGCGCTTGAGCGCGGCGATCTCCTTCCCCGCCGCTGCGGCGCTCTCCAGGGGCGCACGCTCCGCCGCCGCCGTGGTGGGCGTCAGCTCATAGGCGTCCCAGAGCTTGTCAATGATCTGCTTTTCCTCCATGGCCGCAGTGGTCTTGCGCTGCTCCAGGCGGGCGCTTTCGCGCTCCATCAGCAGGATGTCCCGGTTCTTCTCCTGGGCTTCGCGCTCGGCCTTGGTCTTGCGGGCCTCCGTCTCCATACGCTGGGCGGCGGCGTCCTGCAGGGCGCTCCTGGTTTCCACCAGCTGGCGGGACAGACCGTCCCGCTGGGCAGCCAGGTCCTCGATCTGTTGGACGAACGCGCCGTTTTCCGCCTCGCAGCGGTCCAGCAGCGCCTCCTTGGCAGCCCGGTCGCCCTGCATGTCCTGCGCCAGGGCGCACAGCTGTGCAATGGACTCCTGCGCGGTGCCGCGCTCGGCCTCACAGGCGGCGGCGGCCATGCGCACGGCGGTCGTCTCCTCCTGCAGGGCGGCGCTGCGCGCCTCCAGCGCACCCCGCCGTTCCTGTATCTGAGCGAGCTGCCCGTCCAAGCCCAGTACCTGCCGCTCCAAGGATGCGATCTCCGCGGACAGCGCCGTCTGCCGCTCCGTGGCATCAGCGCTCTGGGTGTCCAGAGCTGCCAGCTCCCGGCGGCAGTTCTCGGCCTGGAGCTCCGCGGCCTCCACCAGGAGAGCCTGCTGCTTTTCGGTGCCCTCCAGGCGCAGCACCTCGTCCTCCGCCTGGCGCAGCTGCCCCTGGACCGCCGAGAGCTGGAATTCCACCTCCGCCGCGGCCCGGACAGCCTCAGACAGCGCCTGTCCCAGCGCCTCCCGGCGCTCGGACAGCGTGCGCCGCTGCTGCTCCAGCCGCTGAAGCTCGTTGGCCCGGGATAGAATCCCGGCGCTGCGCGCCGTGGAGCCGCCGGTCATGGCACCGCCGGCGTTGATGACCTGGCCGTCCAGGGTCACGATGCGGAAGCGGTTGGCATATTTTCTCGCCATGATGATGGCGTAATCCAGATTTTCCACGACCACCGTCCGGCCCAGCAGATTCTGGAAGATGGCATCGTAGCCGCGGTCGTATTCGATGAGGTCCGAGGCGACGCCCACGAACCCGCCGGTATGCTCCACGCCGCTCTCCTGAAGCCGCTTGCCCCAGATAGTGCGGACAGGCAGGAAGGTGGCGCGCCCGCCGTCGCGCTGCCGGAGCAGCTGGATGGCGGCCTTGCCGTCCTCCTCGGCAGAGACGACGATGTGCTGCATCGCCGCGCCCAGGGCCGTCTCCACCGCCACGGTGTAGCGGTCCTGGGTCTTGAGCAGCTTCGACACCGGGCCGTGGACGTTCCGCAGCACGCCCCGGGCCGCCGCCTGCATCACCACGCGGACGGCCTTGGAGTACCCCTCGTACTCACGTTCCATCTCGCGGAACATCTTCAATTTGGACTCGATGGTATCCAGCTGTACGCCGGAGGCGTCCGCCTCCTTTTGCAGCCGGTCGCGCTTCTCAGCCCTGGCCTGCATCCGCAGGCTGTAGCCGTCGATGGTATTGCGCGCGGCGGTCACGTCCTCCCGGGCGGCGGAGAGGCGGTCTGTCCAGACCTTCTGCTCCGCCCTGGCCTTCTCCAGGTGCGCCTGGGCCTGGGCCTGCTGCCCGGTGAGCTGCGCGCGCCGCTGGGCCTGCTCGTCCACCGAGAGGGCCAGAGAATCCAGCTCCCGCCGGCGGCTGGCACACTGGGCCGCGGCATTGGTCTGGGTCAGCTGCAAAGATGCCTGCTCCGTCAGCACCGCATCCAGCGCCATCCCGGCGGACTGGGTCTCCGTCTGCAATTGGGCCAGCTTCTCCGCTGTTTCGTCCTGCTGGCGGGACAGCGCCTCCAGCCGCGCCTTTTTCTGGACGATCTGCTCCGTGATCCCGCCGGCGCGGCTCTCCTGTTCCTGGAGCTCGGCGCGTATCCGGTCCATGTTGCGGCGGTTGTTCTCCAAATTGGCCTCCAGGACGGCGACCTCGCCCTCTTTGGCACGCACGTCGTCCTCCAGCGCCGCCGCACGCCCACGCAGTATCTCCGTTTCCTGGTCACGCTGACGCAGCTCCTGCCCAAGCTGTTCGGCGGTATTGTAGAGGGCTGTCAGGTTTTCATGCTCCTGCTCGAGGATGAACGCGGCAGCGTTGTAGTCCTCCTCCGCCTTCTGGGAGGCCGCGGCCAGCCGCTCGAGGCTGTCCAGCCACATGGAGACCTCCAGGCGCTTCAGCTCGCTGCGGCAGGCCAGGTACTTCTGCGCCTTCTCCGCCTGCTCCCGCAGCGGCTCCACCTGTAGCTCCAGCTCGGCGATCTTGTCCCCGATGCGCACCAGGTTTTCCTGGGTGCTGTCCAGGCGCCGCTCAGTCTCCTCCTTGCGGTGGCGGAATTTGGAGATGCCGGCGGCCTCCTCAAAGACCTCGCGGCGGTCGGTGCTTTTGACCGACAGGATCTCGTCGATGCGGCCCTGGCCGATATTGGAATAGCCCTCCCGGCCGAGGCCGGTATCCATGAACAGCTCGTTGATATCTCGGAGCCGGGCGGACTGCTTGTTGATATAGTATTCACTGTCTCCGCTGCGGTAATACCGCCGGGTCACCATGACCTCCGGCGTCTCGATGCGCAGCGCGCCGTCGGAATTGTCCAGAATCAGCGACGCCTCGGCAAAGCCCACCTGCGCGCGCTTTTGGGTGCCGCCGAAGATCACGTCCTCCATCTTCGCGCCCCGCAGCGCCTTGGTGCTCTGCTCGCCCATGACCCAGCTGATGGCGTCGGAGATATTCGATTTTCCGCTGCCGTTGGGCCCGACGATGGCGGTGATGTCGCTGCCGAATTGCAGGACCGTCTTATCCGGAAAGGATTTGAAGCCCTGGATCTCCAATGCTTTTAAGTACAAACGTGCTACCTCTCATCAGTCAATGCGATCAGGATTCTATTTTGCTATTCTAGCAATTTCCCGCAGTGATTGCAAGTAAATTTTCTCAAAACCGCGCCGCAGGGCGCGGAGGGAAGCCCTCCGCGCCCTGGAGCCGCTTAAAATTGACCGGCCAGCTTTTCCAAAGCCGCCTCCGCCGCGGCCTGCTCGGCCCGTTTCTTGCTGGAGCCGGCGCCGGCGCCCACCACCTGGCCGTTGAGCGTCACCTCCACCCGGAAGGTCTTGTCATGGTCGGGACCGGACTCCTCCAGCAGCGTATAAGAAAGCACCTGATGCTTTTTCCGCTGCACCAGCTCCTGGAGTGCCGTCTTGACGTCGGCGTTGCAGGGCCGGCGCTCAGGCGCGCCGCTGAGCAGCAGCCGCTCGACGATGCCGCGAGCCGCCGGGAAGCCGCCATCAAGATACGATGCGGCAATCACCGACTCCACCGCGTCGGCGGTGATGCTGTTGCGGGTCCTGCCGCCGCCCAGGTCCTCGCCGTGGCCCAGCTTCAGGTACTCGCCCAGGCGCAGGCCCGCCGCGGCCCGGGCCAGGCTGGTCTCGCAGACCAGGTCCGCCCGCATCCGGGTCAGATCCCCCTCCGGATGATCGGGATAACGGCGGTAGAGGTACTCCGCCACCACGAAGCCCAGGATGGAATCGCCCAGGAACTCCAGCCGCTCGTTGCTGGCCAGGCCGTTTTTCCATTTCTCGTTGGCGTAGGAGCTGTGGGTCAGCGCCTTTTCCAGCAGGCGCTGGTCCTGGAAGGTATAGCCCAGGGCACGTTCCAGATCACGCATGATGCTCCAGCTCCTTCGGGACCGTGATGAGATCGATATTTTCCTCAATGGCCGCCACCAGACCGCTGCTGACCGCCTCTGCCGCCTGGCGCACCGCGTTGGAAATAGCCAGGGCGTCCGACGAGCCGTGGGCCTTGACGATGGGCTTGGTGATCCCCAGGAACGGCGTGCCGCCCACCTCGCGGTAATCCATCAGTCGCTTGAGGTCCCTGATGCCCTGTTTGCAGAGCAGCGCAGCCAGCTTGGTGCCGGCGTTGCGCATAAACAGCCCTTTCAGCTGATCGGACATGAATTTTCCGGTGCCCTCGATGCTTTTCAGCAGGATATTCCCCGAAAAGCCGTCGGAGACCACCACGTCTGCGCCGCCCAGCATCACGTCCCGGCCCTCGATGTTGCCGATGAAATGGATGCCGCCGCGCTCACTCAGCCGCTGGAGCATCCCATAGGCCGCTCGCTGCAAATCGGTACCCTTGCTGTCCTCCGCGCCAATGTTCAACAGGCCCACCCGGGGCTTTTCGATCCCCAAAGTCCGCTGGGCAAAGAAGGAGCCCATACAGCCGAACTGCAAGAGGAATTCCGGCGTACACTCGGCGTTGGCGCCGCAGTCCACCAACACGCACTTCCCCGCGGCGGTAGGGAGCACCGGCGCCAGGGCCGCGCGGCGGATGCCGGGAATGCGCTTGACGATCAGCGTGGCGGCGGTGAGCACCGCACCGGTGCTGCCGGCAGAGATGAACGCGTCACCCTTGCCGTCGGCCAGCATCCGCAGGCCCACCACCAGAGAAGAGTCCCGCCGCTTGCGGATCACCGTCGCCGGGTCGTCGTGCATGTCCACCACATCCTCGGCGTTGGCGATCTCCATCCCCTTGGGCAGATTGGTCACGCCCTTCTCCTTCAGGGCCTCCAGGACCTCCGCGCCGCGGCCCACCAGGACCAGCTCCATGTCCGCCATTCTGGCCGCCCGCAGGACGCCGGCAACGATCTCACCGGGGGCGTTGTCGCCGCCCATCGCGTCGATGATAATTCTCATGACAGGGCTCCTTTCTCGTTTTCCGTCTGTATGACCGCGTCGATCCGCTCCAGCGCGCGGTTGGCGATAGCCAGGTTCCTGTTGGCCTTACCCTTCACCCGATGACCCAGAGGCTCAAGGATGCCGAAATTCACATTCATCGGCTGGAACTCCCCCACGCTCCCCCCGCTGATATACCATGCCAGCGCGCCGATGGCCGTTTCCCGGGAAAAGTCCGGCAACGGCCGGCCCAGAACCTTGGCCGCCATGGCCTTGGCGCAGAGGAAGCCCGAGGCGGTGGACTCCACATACCCCTCCACGCCGGTCATCTGCCCGGCAAAGGCCACCAACGGGTCCCGCCGGTCTGCGTAATAGCGGTCCAGCAGCTGTGGGGAATTCAAAAACGTGTTGCGGTGCATGACGCCGTAGCGCACGAACTCCGCGTTCCGGAGCGCCGGGATCATGGAGAACACCCGCTTCTGCTCCGGGAATTTCAGATGCGTCTGGAAGCCCACCAGATTGTAGACGCTGCCAGCGGCATTGTCCCGGCGCAGCTGCACCACCGCGTAGGGCTCCCGCCCGGTCCGGGGGTCCCGGAGGCCCACGGGCTTCAGCGGGCCGTAGCGCAGGGTGTCCACGCCGCGGCGGGCCATGACCTCCACAGGCATGCAGCCCTCAAATACCAGCTTGTCCTCAAAGCCGTGAACCGGCGCCTCCTCTGCGGTTTTCAGTGCATCCACAAAGGCCAGATACTGCTCGCGGTCCATGGCGCAGTTTACATAATCCGCCGTCCCACGGTCGTACCGGGATGCGAGCCAAGCCAGGTCCATATCGATGGACGCGGCGCTGACCAGCGGCGCAGCAGCGTCGAAGAAGCGGAGGTACTCCGCGCCGCCGAAGTAGTTCTGAATGGCCCCGCTGAGGCCGTCGCTGGTCAGCGGCCCCGTCGCCACAATCACCGGACCCACCGAGATTTCAGTCACCTCTTCCTCAAAGATCCGGATGGCCGGATGGCTGCGGATCTTCTCCGTGACCAGCCGGGAAAAGCCGTCTCGGTCCACCGCCAGTGCGCCGCCGGCCTCCACCCGCGTCGCGTCGGCACACGCGAGGATCAGGCTGCCGCAGCGGCGCAACTCCTCCTTCAGGAGGCCCACCGCGTTCTCCAGCCGGTCGCCCCGCAGGGAGTTGGAGCACACCAGCTCGGCAAAGCCGGGGCTGTGATGGGCCGGCGTCATTTTGGCGGGCTTCATCTCGTAGAGCGCCACCTCCAGCCCGCCTTGGGCCAGCTGCCACGCAGCCTCGCAGCCGGCCAGGCCCGCGCCGATCACCCTGACGGTGCTCATGGCGTCTCCTCCTTCTCCGCCGGCTTTTTCGCCGCCCTGGTCTTCGCTGCCGTCTTGGCTTTGGACGCCGGCTTTTTCGCCGGCTTGGCCTCAGCCTCCGGCGCGGCCTCAGCCTCTTTTGCGGCCTCGGCGGGCTTGCGGCGGTAGCCGCGCTGGTCCTCGGGCAGGAAGTTGGAGCATTTTTCATTGATGCAGAAGGGCTTCATCTGCCCCCGCCCGGATTTTTTGAACATGGACTGGCCGCAGACCGGGCAGTCGAACTCCGTGGGCACGTCCCAGGACATAAAGCCGCACTCCGCGCCGCGCTCACAGGCATAATAGGCAAAGCCCTTCTTGGATTTCCGCTTGAGCATTCCGCTGCCGCACTGGGGACAGCGGCCAGGCATCCGCTCGACGATGGGCTTGGTGTTTTTGCACTCCGGGTAGCCGGGGCAGGCCAGGAAGCGGCCGAAGCGGCCGATTTTGATGACCATATTCCGCCCGCACAGCTCGCAGACCTCGTCGGTCTCCTCATCGGGGACCTTCAGGCGGGTGTCCTTAAGCGCCTCCTCCGCCGCCTCCAGCTCCTTGCTGAAGTCGCCGTAGAAGTCCGAGAGCACCTGCTTCCATGGCAGCTTCCCCTCCTCCACCTGATCCAGGCGCGCCTCCATCCCGGCGGTGAACTCCACGTCCACAATGTCATTGAAACGATCCACCATCAGCCCGTTGACCACCTCGCCCAACGGCGTCGGCCAGAGGCGTTTGTCCTTTTTGATGACGTAGTCCCGGTCCTGGATGGTGGAAATGATCGTCGCGTAGGTGGAGGGACGGCCCACCCCCTTCTCCTCCATGGCCCGCACCAGGGTTGCCTCGGTGTAGCGGGCGGGCGGCTGGGTGAAGTGCTGCTCCTGCTCGCAGGCGGTTTTGGACAGCGGCTCGCCCTCGGTCAGATCCGGCAGGGGTGACTGGACCTCCTCGCCCTCATCGTCCTTCCCCTCCTCATAGATGGCGGTGAAGCCGGCAAATTTCAGGCTCTGGTGGTTGGCACGGAATACATGATCGCCGCAGACGGCCTCAATGGCGATGGCGTCGTAGAGCGCGTTGGACATCTGACAGGCCACAAAGCGGCTCCAGATCAGCTTGTAGAGCCGGTACTGGTCCCGGCTCAGGTCCTTGGAAATGCGCTCCGGGTCCAGCCAGACGTTGCTGGGGCGGATGGCCTCGTGAGCGTCCTGGGCGGCGTTTTTGGTCTTGAACTGGCGATGCGCGCCGTTGTGGTAGGCCTGGCCGTAGCGGCTGGTAATGAATTCCTGCACCGCGGCCAGGGCGTCGTCAGAGAGGCGTGTGGAGTCGGTACGCATATAGGTGATGAGGCCGATGGTCCCCTCGCCGGAGATATCCACGCCCTCATAGAGCTGCTGCGCGATGGCCATGGTGCGCTTGGGGGTCATATTCAGCCTGCGCGACGCCTCCTGCTGCAGGGTAGAGGTGATGAAGGGCGGCGCGGGCGAGCGCTTTTTCTCAGTGCGCTTGACGCTGGCCACGGAGAACGCGCCGCGCTCCAGAGACGCGATCACGGCGGCTACCTCAGCCTCGCTTTTCAGCTCCCGCTTTTTGGGGTCGCCGTAGAAGCGGGCGCGGAAGCTGCCGGGCTTTCCCACCCGCTGGAGCAGCACGTCCAGCGACCAATACTCCTGGGGCACAAAGGCCCGGATTTCATTCTCCCGGTCCACCACCAGCCGCGTCGCCACCGACTGCACGCGTCCGGCCGAGAGACCCCGGCGGACCTTCTTCCACAGAAGCGGACTGAGCTGATAGCCCACGATCCGGTCCAGAATGCGCCGCGCCTGCTGCGCGTCCACCAGGTCATAGTCGATGCCCCGCGGCTCGCCGATGGCCTTGGAGACCACGTTCCTGGTGATCTCGTTGAAGGTCACCCGGAACGTCTTGTCGTCCGGGATGCCCAGCAGCTCCTTGAGATGCCAGGAGATGGCCTCTCCCTCGCGGTCGGGGTCGGTGGCCAGATAGATGTTCTCGCTGTCCTTAGCCGCCTTCTTCAGGTCGGAGATCACATTTTCCTTTCCCTTCATGGGGATATAGTGCGGTTCAAAATTATGCTCAAAATCGACGCCCATGGTGCTCTTCGGCAGGTCCCGCAGGTGCCCCATGCAGGCCTTGACCTGGTAGCGGGGACCCAGATATTTGCCAATGGTCTTGGCCTTGGACGGGGACTCCACGATCACAAGGTTCGTCTGTTCATTCGCCATTCCAATGATTCCTCCAACTCCGCCGCACCGGCGGATATTCTGTTGCGGAGGCGGTATTCATAGGCGGGAAACGGCAAATGCCGCCGCCGCGGCGTTTCACGCCTGTGAATACAGCCTCTCATGCCCGCGCCAGCGCATAGCGGTTGCCGGGCAGGCGCTGCACCTGCTGCTTGATCTCCAGGATGGTCAGCGCCGCCAGGACGCGGCCGGCGCCCAGGCCGCACTGTGCCGCCAGCGCATCCACGTGGCGCTCTCCCTGCTGCAGGGCCAGCAAGACCTGCCGCTCGTCCTCCGACGCGCCGCGCAGGGCGGCTTGTACGTCAATATAGCCTGTGTTTTCCGGATTGTCAACGGATTTTTTGTCGGATTCTTTTTCTGCAAGCCTGGGCCTGCGCACCGTCTGGGCCACCTTCTCCACCGATGACTCGCCGCGGTGGTCCCGCAGCTCGCCCATAGAGGCTGTCAGGCCCTCACCGGCGCGGTATTCCTGTATCCTGTCCGGATAAAGGTCCGCATACTCGCGCATCACGTCCCAGCCGGTCTCCACTAAGATCGCGCCCTCCCGGAGCAGCTGATTGCTCCCGGCGCAGCAGGCCAGCCCCGCATTGCCCGGGACCGCGAATACGTCCCGCCCCTGCTCCAGCGCCAGATCCGCCGTGATCAGCGTGCCGCTCTTCCGGGGCGCCTCCACCACCACGATGCCCAGGGACAGGCCGCTGATGATCCGGTTGCGGGCCGGGAAATGACCGGCCACCGGCGGCGTCCCCGGCGGATACTCGCTGAGAAGACAGCCCCGGCGGCGGACATCGTCGTAGAGGTGCCGGTTGGACCGGGGATACACCACGTCCACGCCGCAGCCCAGCACACCCACCACCGGCCTGCCCGCCGACACCGCGCCCAGCATGGCCATGGCGTCGCCGCCTAGGGCCAGCCCCGAAACGACGATGCCGCCGCAGCGGCCGATCTGGTAGCCTAGGCGCTTGGCGCAGCTCATACCGTAGGGCGAGGAGCGGCGTGAGCCCACCACTGCCACCAGCGGCTCGCCGTCCAGGTCCGGCAGGACTCCGGCGTAATAGAGTACCGTGGGCGGATCGGCGATGCTGCGCAGCCGGGCGGGATAGGCCGCGTCCTGGTAGGTCAGGATGTGGACCTCCAGGCGGGCGCACTGGTTCATGACCGCCTGCGCCGCCTCCAGGTCCTTGTCCGCGAGCGCCCGGCGCTCCGCCTCGCCAAGACCCGCCAGACGGTATTCATCCTCGCCGGCGCGGTAGATCTCCTCTGGCGTCTCGAAGTAGCGCAGGGCCTTCTGCACGCCGCGGGGGCCAATCCCCCGGCGCGTACTGAGCCAGACCCAGTTCAGCAGCATCGCGCGGCCTCCTTTCCATTCTATCCCGCTATCGCTTCATCTGCCACATAATAATGGCGGCGGCGGCCGCCGCGTTGAGGGACTCGCACCGGGGGTTCATAGGGATCACCACGCGCCCCGCGGACAGCTCCAGCAGCTCCCGGCTGACGCCCTGGCCCTCGCTGCCGATGACCACCGCCGCCCGGGAGAGGTCCAGGGCGCGGATGTCCGCCGCGTCCTCGGACAGCGCCGCGGCGATCAGCGCCACCCCCTGCTCCCGGCACAGCCGCGCCGCCTCCCGCCGGGTCACGGACCTGGGCGGCACGCGGAACACCGCGCCCATGGAGGCACGGACCACCTTGGGCCCGTAGGGATCGACGCAGCCCTCAGTCAACACCAGCGAAATATCCAGCGCGTCCGCTGTGCGCAGCATGGTGCCCAGATTCCCCGGGTCCTGGATGCCGTCCAGAATCACGCACCCCGCCATAGCCGGCGGCGGCGCTGCCTCGGCCATGGCACAGACGAACAGCACACCCTGGGGCGTCTGCATCTGGGAGATGCTTTTCATCACGTCCGGAGGCACCGTCACCTGCCGTGCCTCCTGCGGCAGCGGCGGCAGCGCCAATCCCTCCGTGGCCACCACCGTCCGCAGGTCTGCGCCCCAGCGGACGGCCTCCTCCAGCAGCTTGACGCCGTCGCCCACATACATGCCCTGCTCATAGCGGAAGCTCCGGACATTTTGCAGCTTCCGGATGCGCTGCAAAAGGGGGTTCCGGCGGCTGGTGATGCGCTCCATCACAGCTTCTGCAACCGCGCGATGCGCTCGTTGGCGCCCAGCACCGTTACCGTGGCTCCAGCGCGGATCACATCCTCCGCGCCGGGCTGGACCTGGAGCTTTTCTCCCGGCTGCTGGCAGGCCAGGATGGTCACGCCATATTTCGCCCGCACGTTCAGCTCACGGATGCTCCTGTCAGCCCAATTGTCCGGCACAACCACCTCGGCGATGCCGAAGTCGTCGGACAGCTCAATGAAATCCAGCACGTTGGAGCTGGAAAGGCTCTGGGCCAGCTTGACAGCCATCTCCCGTTCAGGGATCACCACCCGGTCCGCCCCCACCTTCTCCAGCGCGCGCTTGAAGGTCTCGTTGCTGGCCTTGCAGATGACCGCGGGGATGCCCAGCTCCTTGAGCGCCAGCGTCACCAGGATGCTGGCGGCCAGGTCGCCGCCGATGGCCACGATGGCACAGTCGAAGTTCCGCGCGCCCAGGGCCCTCAGCACCGCCTCGTCCCGGGCATCGCCCACCACGGCGTGTGTGACGCGGCTGGCGATGGCCTGAATATTCTCCTCGTTTTCATCCACCACCAGGACCTCGTTGCCCAGCTCGTAGAGCCGCGCGGCGACCGCCGAGCCAAACCGGCCCATGCCGATCACTAGATACGTTTTCATAATCTCGCTCCTATCCGATCAAAACCTTGGCCTCCGCATAGCGGTAGCGCTCCTTGGCGCGGTTGCCCAGTAAAAATCCAAAGCTGATAGTCATGATGCCCACCCGGCCGAAAAACATAAAGAGGATCAGCATCCATTTGGCACCAGTGCTCACCAGAGGCGTGATGCCGGTGGTCAGTCCGGCGGTCCCCAGGGCGGAGGCAGTCTCGTAGAGACTGTCCACAAAGGAGAAACCACCGCCGGCGCTGAGGATCACCGCGCCGGAAAAGGCCAGCGTCACCATCAAAAACATAATGGTCATGGCCTGACGCACCTGGTCCGCGCCGATGGTGCGGCCGAACACGCTCAGCCGCGACTGTCCCCGGGCGGCGCTGACGGCCGAGAGGAAGAGGATGCCTATGGTCACCGTCTTGATGCCCCCCGCCGTCGAACCCGCCGAGCCGCCGATGAGCATCAAAACCGACGAACAGGCCTTGGATGCCTCGGTCAGCTCCCCCTGGGGCAGCGCCGCGAAACCTGCCGTGCGGCAGGTGACAGACTGGAAAATCGAAGCCAGCAGCTTCTCCCCGGTGTCCAGGCTCCCCAGTGTGCGGGGGTTGTCCCACTCCAGCACAGCAAACAGCGCCGCACCGCCCAGGACCAGAAAGGCCGTAATGGTGAGGACTAGCTTGGTGTGGACCGAAAGGCGCGAGAACCGGCGGTGCCGCGCCAAATCCACCCACACGTAAAAGCCCAGGCCGCCGAGAATAATCAGCGCGATAATCACCCAGTTGACCACTGGGTCGCTGACGAAAAGCCCTAGGCTGCTCCCCGGCTCCAGCTTGCCGAAGAGGTCGAAGCCGGCGTTGCAGAAGGCGGAAACCGCGTGAAAAATCCCCCACCGCAGCGCCTGTCCCAGGCCGTATTCCCCCCAGAAGCGCACCGTCAGGATCGCCGCCGCCGTTCCCTCAAAGATCGCGGTCCAGAGCAGGACGGTCCGCACCAGATGGACCACACCCTCCATCTCGTTGAGACTGAATCCCTGGGCCATGACCAGCCGGTGCTGGAGGCCGATCTTCCGGTGCAACAGAAAGAAAAACACCGAAATAATCGACATGAAGCCCAGACCCCCGATCTGGATCAGCGTCAGGATCACCACCTGCCCGAAGCCGCTCCACTGCACATAGGTGTCCGCCAAAACCAGCCCTGTAACACAGGTGGCGGAGGTGGCGGTGAACATAGCGGTGAGAAAGCCGCAGCTCTCCCCGCTGCGGGAGGCTACCGGCAACATCAGCAGCAGCGCGCCCGCCAGGATCACCGTCAGAAACGCCAGCACAATATACTGCTCCGTCCGGAAACGCCGCCGGTACCGCGGACGCCGCAGCCAAAAGCCCATAATTTTCTCTTTCACCCAGCACCCCTCCATGGTTCCAGCACAAAAGGGACCCGCCGGTCCCCTATTTTCAATGGCATATACAAGTCCAGTATAGCATAGTATTCCAGATTATTCAAGCAGCTCGTGGCACGGCATGGCGATTTTACGCCATTTTCCTACATGGAGCGGGAAAAACGCCCCGTCTGGCAGCTGGAACGGGTCAGCATACCGTCCAACTGCCCAACAGGGCGCGCCAGGTTCATCCTTACGGCACCACGACCGCCTTGATCACCGCGGAGTCCTCAAACACGCGGCGCAGCGCCTCCGCATCATTCAGGGGTACCTGATGGGTCAGCAGGCGGTCCGCCGGGATCACGCCGCGGCGCAGCAGCTCCACACTCAGGGGAAATTGGAGTGCCGGCTCGGAGAGCATGGGCAGAATCGATTTTTTCTGCAAAATCAGCTGGTCGATGTCCAGCGTCACCCGGCCCGCGCCGCCCAGGTCGATGCCGATGGGCACCACACGGCCGCCGTAGCTCACCGTCTCCACCGCCAGCGGCACCGTCCCCGGCGGCGAGGTCACCACCGCGGCATCCACCCTCGGCGCGGCCGCCGCCATCTGCGCGGCCAGGTCCGCGTCCTGGGAGTAGACCACCGCGTCGGCGCCCAGCTCGCGGGCCAGGCGCGCCCGGTGCCGGCTTCTCTCCGTACCCCGGCGGGAGCCGACAGCCACGATGGTCCCGGCCCCGAAGTGCCGCGCCGCCCGGATGCACATCAATCCCAGAGGCCCCAGCCCCCACACCGCCAGTGTCCCGCAGGGCGGCACCTGTGCCGTCTGGACCGCGTGGACCGAGACGGTCAGCGGCTCCACCAGGGTGGCTGTCATGGCGTCCAGGCCGTCACAGCGCACCAGCATCGCCTCCGGGACCAGCAGGTACTCCCCCATGCCGGACTGGCCCCCCAGGGTGGTCATAGCGGTGCACAGCTGCGGCCGTCCGTTCTGGCAGGCGGCGCAGCAGCCGCAGGCTCCCACGTCCTCCACCGCCACGCGGTCCCCCGGCGAGACCGTGCGGACGCCTTGGCCCACCGCGGCTACCTCGCCGGAGATCTCGTGGCCCAGGGGCGTCCAGTCCTCACAGACCCGCAAAAAATGCAGGTCCGTGCCGCACACGCCGCAGCCCAGCACCCGCACCAGGGCCTCCCCCGGTCCCGGCTGCGGCACGGGCTTCTCCCGCAGGGACAGCTCAAAGCCCCTGCGGCCCAATAAGTATCGCATCGCATTCCTCTCCTATCTGCCCGACAGCTCCACGGCCCTGCGCAGGATAGACCACGCCGGCGCCAGGGCCGGCAGCTGCATCCGGAATTCCATCTGCGGCGTCCGCGGCTCCGTCAGGACGTTGCCCTCCAGGTCCTCCATCTCAGGGACCGTAAAGGCGATAGGCTTGGTGTCCGGTCCCACCAGCTCCGCCCGGTCGCCGGCGGCGAACTTGTTGCGCAGGCTCAAAACCGCCCGCCCCTGGGCGTCGCAGCTGGTCACCAGGGCGATCACCTGCCAGTCCCGGAGATAACGGGCGCTCTCGGTGTACTGCCCCGGCGGGCCGTAGTAAAAGCCAGTGGAATAGTGCCGGTGGCTCACGTGCTCCACCTCGTCACGCCACACCGGGTCCGCCGGACGTCCTGCCGCCACGTCGTCCAGGACATGACGGTACGCGCCGGTGACAATGGCGGCATAGTAGGCCGACTTGGCCCGGCCCTCCAGCTTGATGCAGTCCACCCCGGCGTCCATCAGGTCGTCCAGGTGGTCAATCATGCACATGTCCCGGGAATTGAGAATGTAGGTCCCCGCCTCGTCCTCAAAAACAGGAAAATACTCCCCCGGCCGCTTCTCCTCCATCAGCGCGTACTGATAGCGGCAGGGCTGCGCGCACGCGCCGCGGCTGGCGTCCCGGCCTGTCATATAGTTGGAGAGGACGCACCGGCCGGAATAGCTGACGCACATGGCCCCGTGGGCGAAGGTCTCGATCTCCAAATCCGGCGGCGTCTTGGCGCGGATGGTCCGGATTTCGTCCAGGGAAAGCTCCCGGGCCAGGACCACCCGCTTGGCCCCCAGGTCGTGCCACGCCGCCGCGCAGGCGGCGTTGGCCACTGACACCTGGGTGGACACATGGCGCTCACAGCGGGGCGCATACCGCCCCGCCGCCTGGAACGCCCCCAGGTCCGCCAGGATCAGCGCGTCCACACCGGCCGCGTCCAGCCGCTCCAGGTGGGCGGGCAGGCACGCGGCCTCATCGCCCCGGGGCATGGTGTTCACCGCAACGTGGACCCGGACGCCGTGTTCGTGGGCGAAGCGCACCGCCCGGGGCAGCTCCTCGTCGGAAAAATTTCCCGCAAAGGCACGCATCCCAAAGCCGGTTCCCGCCAGATAGACCGCGTCCGCGCCATAGAGCACCGCCATGCGCAGCCGCTCCATATCCCCCGCCGGGGACAAAAGCTCCGGCTTTTTCCTCATTGTCCGCCCTCCAGGCTGGCCAGGAACTCGTCGTGCTCCTGATACGTCTCGGAGAAGTGGTGCGTACCGTCCACATCCAAGGCGTAGAAGTAATAGGGCGTGTCCTCGGGGTTCAGCGCCGCCTGGATGCTGGTGAGGCCGGGGTTGGCGATGGGCCCCACGGGCAGTCCCGGATAGCGCCGGGTGTTGTAGGGGCTGTCCACCATCAGATCGTCGGCGGTCAGCACCTCCCGGTGCTCGCCCAGGGCATAGAGGACCGTGGCGTCGATTTCCAGCAGCGGATAGTCCTTGCTGCAAAGGCGGTTGTAGATGACCGAGCTGATGGTCCCCGCCTCCGCCGCCGAGGCGGCCTCCTTCTCGATCAGGGACGCCACGATGACGACATCCCGCAGGTCCATCTGCCCCGCCTGGATCTCCGCCTCGGTGAAACCCCGCGCAGCCATTGACACGCGCAGCCGCTGGTTAAGCGCGTCCAGCTCATCGAGCATCTCGTCGGTGAAACGCCGCCGGAAGTTGTCCAGGAATTTGCCCAGCACCCGTTCCGGGTTGTCCCCGATGGCCCCCTCGGGCCAGGTCCAGTAGGGATTGATGTTTTCCACCTCAGGCTTGGCGGTGTAGAACTCATAGGTATCGGGAAAGAGGTAGCCCTCCAGCCGGTTGTCCTCCCCGGCGGGCAGGCCCGCGAGGAAGTCGTAGTCAAATTCCAGCTTCGCCGCCGCCTCATAGAGGTCCGCCGCCTGGCAGACGCCCGAGGATTCCAGCAGCGTGAAGATCTGCTCACAGGTATAGCCCTCAGGGATGGTGACAGAGCAGACGATGCGGTTGGTGTTGCCGGACATGCCGCTGACTAAGGCGTGATAGTCATAGACGTTGTTCAGCTCGTAAGCGCCGGGCTTGATCTTCTCCTCGGCATGGGAAAAGGTGCAGTACAGCCGGAACAGCCACGGATACTCGATCAGGCCCTGGCGCTCCAGATTGTCAATGATGTCCTCCATGGTGTCGTCCTGGGTCACGGTGACGCTGACCTCCCGGTCAGGCTTGGTCAGGGCCAGCACGTCGTCAGCCCAGCGCCAGCCGAAAAACGCCAGCAGCACCGACGCCGTGAGCACCGACACCACATAGATCAGCACCCGCCAGCCCGTCGCCAGACGGCGGCGGGGCGGCTCCGATTCCTCCGGCTCCTCCTCATCCTGAAGTGTCAGGTCCGCATAGATCTCCGGGATGCGGGGCTGGAACGGCTCCGGCTTGGGCGGCTGCGCGGGCTTTTTCCGGCCGCCCAGCATGGTGTCCACGTGGTCCAGCTCCTCCCGGGTGCTGCGGATCAGCGCGTCTACGTTGTCCCTCTTCGCGGGGGTCAGGTCAGGATCGCCGCTGAGCGCGTCGATCCAGCGTTCGTCTGCCATGAAATGACTCCTTCCTTCACCGGACCAGCATGCCCTTTGCCGTCTGCGCCGCCGCCTCACCGCCGCAGAGCGCCTCGGCCAGGGCCAGGGCGAACGCCGCAGAGGTGCCCGGCCCCCGGCTGGTGATCAACTTTCCGTCCACCACCACTGGCCCATCCTCGCAGACCGCGCCGGTGAGCTGGCCCTCGACGCCGGGATAGCAGGTGGCGCGCCGCCCCTGCAGGAGGCCCAGCCCGCCCAGCACCGAGGGGCCGGCGCAGATGGCCGCCACGTACTTCCCCGCCGCCCGGGCCGCGCGGATGGCGCGCAAAGCCGCCTCTGAACCCTGGATGGACGCCACGCCGCCCAAGCCTCCGGGCACCACGATCATCTCCAGCTTCTCCTGGTCGATGTCCTCCACCCGGCAGTCGGCCCGGACCACGACCCCATGTCCGCCCTCGATCTCCAAACCGCCGATGCCGGCCGTTTGGACCTCCACGCCGCAGCGGCGCAGCACGTCCACCGGCGTGATGGCCTCGATCTCCTCAAAGCCCTTTCCCAACAGCAGATATACCATATTTCAGTCCTCCAAGCAACATTGTATGTGGGTATCGATCTCCGCCGCGATGTCCGCCGCGGGGCGGACGACGCCGCCGGGCGCGCAGTCGATCACGGTCCAGTGATAAAAGGCGGCCGCCTCCAGCGCCGCGCGGCGGCAGGTCTCCAGATAGGCCGCGTCCTTCTCGTGGATATCCGGCGGCGCGCCGCCTCCGTCGGTCCGGCGGCGCAGCAGCTCCAGGCACTGCGCCAGCGGCATGTGCATTAAAATCACCAGATCCGGCTCCGGCAGGCCCAGCTTGCCGTACTCCAGGTCGCTAAGCCAGCTTAGGAACGCCCTGCGTGCCTCCGGCGGGGCCTTGGCCGCCTGGTGCACCGCGTTGGAGGTGGTGTACCGGTCCGAGAGCACCAGTCCCCCCGCCCGGTAGTAGCGCCCCCAGTCCTGGGCGTAGGAGGCGTAGCGGTCCACCGCGTAAAAGAGCGACGCCGCGTAGGCGTTGACGTCCTCCGGCGCGCCGCCGAAAGCCCCGCCCAAATACATCCGGATCAGAGCCGAGGACGGCTCCTCATAGCGGGGAAACTGCAGACGGCGGAAGTCCCGCCCCGCCGCCTGGAGCCGCTCGGTCAGCATTCGGAACTGTGTAGACTTGCCTGAGCCGTCGGTGCCCTCAAATACGATCAGCTTACCCATGACGGCCTCCTCCCAGGCGGCGTCCCACCACCGCGAACACGAATTTCGGCAGGCGCAGCATCCGCTTAAACCGCCGCGGCTCCTTGACCAGACGGTAGAACCACTCCATGCCGATGCGGCTGACCCAGGCCGGGGCGCGCTTCACCGTCCCGGCGAAAGCGTCCAGCGAGCCGCCCAGGCCCATCAGCAGAGACGCACCCAGCTCGTCCAGATGCGCCGCCATGAACTTCTCCTGCTTGGGCGAACCCAGGCACACGAACACCACGTCTGCCTCGGCCTCCCGGACAGCCTGTACCACAGGACCCTCATCCTGAAAGTAGCCGTCCGCCGTGCCGCAGATGCAAAGACCCGGGTTGGCCGCGCGCATTTTCTCCGCCGCCAGCTCCGCGACGCCGGGCTTGGCCCCCAGCAGATACAGCCGCTTTCCCGCCGCCGCCAGCACCGGCAGCAGCGCCGCGGCAAAGTCCACCCCCGACACCCGGGCGCGCAACGGCGTCCCCAAAATCTTCGCCCCCAGCAGCACGCCCACGCCGTCGGGCAGCACCAGGGCCGCGCCGTTGAGCAGACGGCAGAAACTGCTGTCGTGCATGGCCTCGTAGACGATCTCAGGGTTGGGCGTCACACAGTAGTGCGCCGCGCCGCCGTCCAGGATGCCGCGGGCCTGCGCCACCGCCTCTTCCATGGTCACATTGTCAAACTGTACGCCCATCACGTCGATTTTCACCTGCGGACCCTCCCGGATACGGATAGATAGGGTTATCATACCACACTGGGGACGGTTTGTCAAAACCGCAGGCGCATTCTCTCCATTTCCCCTCTTTACTTTTTCACTTTACAATGGTACTATATGAAAAGACGTCCCCCCGCATCATTTCCTGGAGGTGCTATCCTTGAACAACCGTAACAAACGCTCCGATCCGGACAACGACCTCTACCGCGCCATCCTGCTGCTGGAGTCGCCGGAGCAGTGCTATCACTTCTTCGTGGACCTCTGCACCGTCTCTGAGCTGAAGGCCATGGAGCAGCGCTTCGAGGTGGCGAAGCTCCTGAATCAGGGCATGATCTACAGTGATATCCTCGAGCAGACCGGCGCCAGCAGCGCCACCATCAGCCGCGTCAACCGCAGCCTCAACTATGGCACCGACGCCTACCGCGCCATTTTCCAGAAGCTTGACAGCAAGGTGGGCAAGCCGTGAGTGCCTACGAGGCGCTGGCGGCCTCCTATGACGCGCTGACCCGCGATATTGCCTACGAAGAGACGCTTCGGTTCCTGGAGGCGGTCCTGCAGGCCCTTGACGCGGCGCCAGAGACGGTGCTGGACTTGGCCTGCGGCACCGGCTCTCTGTCTGTGCTGATGGCCCGGCGCGGCTGGCGGGTCACGGGGGTGGACTGCGCGCCGGAGATGCTCACCGCGGCCTACGACAAGGCTCTGGCGCTGGAGGAGAACCGTCCCTTCTTCGCCTGCCAGCGCATGGAGGCCCTGGCCCTCCCCACCCCGGTGGACTTGGCGGTGTGCTGTCTCGACAGCCTCAACTATCTTACCAGCCCCGGCGACTGCCGGGAGACCTTCCGGCGGGTGTATGAGCATCTCAACCCGGGCGGCGTCTTTTTCTTTGACATCAACTCCGCCTCCAAGCTCCGCGGCCTGGACGGACAGGTATTTCTCGACGAGAGCGACGATGTGTACTGTGTCTGGCGGGCGGAGTTTGACCCGGATGAGAATATCTGCTACTATGGCATGGACCTCTTCCAGCGGGCGGGCGGCCTTTGGCGGCGCAGCTTCGAGGAGCACGCTGAGTACGCCTATGAGGCGGAGGATTTGGAAAGCTGGCTGACCGGGGCTGGCTTTTCTCGGGTGTGCGTTTACGGCGACCGGGTACTGAAAGTGCCGGAGCCGAAGGCACAGCGGATTTATTTTGCGGCGGTAAAGGAGAAATTATGAGCGATCAGATCGTCCGGGCCATGACCAAGGACGGCTTTGTCAAAGCCTCTGCCATTGCCTCCACAGCCTTGGTGGAGCGTGCCCGTCAAATCCACAAGACCTTTCCCACAGCCACCGCCGCCCTGGGACGCACACTGTCGGCGGCGTCCATGATGGGCGACCTGCAAAAGGTGGACGACGGCTCCTTGACGCTGCAAATTCGCGGCGACGGGCCTCTGGGAACCATCCTGGCGGTGTCCGACGCCGCGGGCAACGTCCGCGGCTATGTGGCCAACCCGCAGATTTCCCTGCTGGAGAAATACCGCGGCAAGCTGGATGTGGGTGCAGCTGTGGGCCGGGGAATGCTGACGGTGATCCGGGATCTGCGGATGAAGGAGCCGTACATCGGCAGCGTGGAGCTGGCCACCGGTGAGATCGCCGAGGATGTGACGGCCTATTTTGCCCAGAGTGAGCAGATTCCCACCGCCTGCGCCCTGGGCGTACTGGTGGACGTGGACCAGAGCGTCCGCGCCGCCGGCGGCTACCTCATCCAGCTGCTGCCCGGTGCGCCGGACGCGGTCATCGACCGCCTGGAGGCTGGTGTGCAGAAGGCAGGAGCCGTCACGCCCCTGCTCTCCCGGGGCATGGGGCCGGAGGAGCTGCTAAGGACAGTGCTGGATGGCTTTGAGCTGGAGATTCTGCGGACCGCGCCGGTGGCATACCGCTGCTATTGCAGCCGTGACCGCGTTGCCGCCACCCTCATCAGCCTGGGCCGCCAGGAGCTGCGGGAGATCGCCGAGGGCGGCGAGACCATCCGCGTCGGCTGCCAGTTCTGCGACGCGGATTACGCCTTCACACCGGAAGAGGTCCGGTCTCTTTTGGAAACAATTTGACGTTTTTTCGATTTTTCGCTTGACATCCGGGTGTACATCGGATATAATAAGGCACGTTGCTGATGTTCTATCAGTTTTTGGTTTGGGAAACGCCGCCTTGGCGGTTTTTCCCTGGGATGGCCCGGTGGTGCAGTCGGTTAGCACGCCAGCCTGTCACGCTGGAGGTCGACGGTTCGAGTCCGTTCCGGGTCGCCAGAAAAAGACACGCCCATAGGCGTGTCTTTTTTTGCGGCGGCCCGGATATGACGATACAAAGCCAGAAAAATGCCCCGAGGTTCTCCTCGGGGCGCTTGTTTATTTATCGAAGATTTTCAGAATATCGTCAAAGTCACTGTCAATGCTGCTCTTGGACGCAGAGGGCGACGGCGGCGCGACCTTGGCCTTCTCGCTGGCGACGGTGAACATACCGGCGCCGGACTTGATGGGCGACTTGCCCGCGTTCTCGTCGAAGCCGGTGGCAATGACGGTGACGCGCATCTCATCGTCGAAGGCGTCATCGAAAGCCGCGCCGAAGATGATATTGGCCTCGGGATTGGCCGCCTCCATGACGATGTTAGCGGCGGTTTCCACATCATCCAGGCCCAGGTCCGCCGAGCCAGTGACGTTGATCAGCACGCCCATGGCGCCGTTAATGGACGTCTCCAGCAGGGGGCTTGCCACAGCCTCCATGGCGGCCTGCTCCGCCTTGTCCCGGCCGGAGGCGGTGCCCACGCCCATATGGGCGCGGCCGGCATCCTTCATGATGGAGGACACGTCGGCAAAATCCAGGTTGATGATTACGCGCTCAGAGTAGCCCACCAGCTCAGAGATGGAGTTCACCGCCTGCTTGAGCACGTCGTCGGCAATGCCAAAGGCGTTGGCAAAGGTGATCTTCTGCTCAGTGACGTACTTCAAGCGGTCGTTGGGAATGATGATCAGCGCGTCCACCTTTTCCGACAACTCCGCGATGCCGGCCTCGGCCTGCTTCATGCGGTTGGCGCCCTCAAAGCGGAAGGGCTTGGTCACCACGCCCACGGTGAGGATGCCCGCCTCGTGGGCCAGGTCCGCGATGATGGGGGCCGCGCCGGTGCCAGTGCCGCCGCCCATGCCGGCGGTAATAAAGACCATGTCGGTGTTCTCCAGGACCTTGGCGATCAGCGCGCGGCTCTCCTCAGCAGACTTCTTGCCGATCTCCGGCTTCGAGCCTGCGCCCATGCCGCCGGTGAGCTTCTCACCAATCTGAATCTTGTTCTCGCACTTGGATTTGTTCAGATCCTGCTTATCCGTATTGACTGCTACAAACTCCACGCCCTGCATACCGCTGGCGATCATTCTGTTGACTACATTGTTGCCGGCTCCGCCGACGCCAATGACTTTAATGGATACGACCCGATCTGCGTAAACCTCAGACATATATTTAACGCCTCCTATGTATCGTTCATGAACACCCGGGAGTGTAATGAAAATAATCTGATCTCATTCTATTCTTTGTTATTCTACCGCGAAAATCCCATCAGGTCAATACAAAATCATGAAAAACTGCCGGATTTCTCAGACAAATCACGGCGGAAACCGTTTTATTCATTCCACGGCTTGAAAATTGCGACACTTTTTTCCTGTAAGGTCAGATCGATCACGCCGCCCTCCTCCACCTGGGGGTCGTCCAGGATGGCGGTGAGGTACTGCATTTTGTAGCTCAGCTCGTCGGTGCCGCCCAGGTGCACCTCAAATTGGGCGCCGTACCATAGGATGATGTCGTAGGGTTTTTCCACGTTGACCTCCACGATCTGGGAGATGTAGTCGGTCTCCTCCAGCAGCGCCATCAGCTCCAGGGCCGCGGAGAGGCTGTCGGGCTGGTCGCAGTCCACCTGCGCGCCGGCGGTGGGGGCCTTGGGGGTGACGCCGGTGATCTTGGGATAGTCCGCCGCTGAAGTCTCGGCGCGCTCCAGGAGCTTCCCGCCGCCGCTCATGAGCCAGTCCGTGCCGTCGTCGGTCGTAACGGCGTAGACAGCCTTGCTCTCGACCAGATGGATCACCACGGTGTCTGGGAGCTGCCGCTCCACCCGCACCTGCTCCACGTAGGGCAGCACCGCGTTGATCCGCCCAGCGATGGCCCCCTTGCTCAGGGTGAGAAGGTTGTCCCCCCGGACCACGCCCGAGGCCTCCACCACCTCGTCCTCACGGTAGAGGCTGTTGCCGACCACCTGAATTTTGTCCACCTTGAAGAAAATGGCCACGCCCAGCAGCACCGCCAGCACCAGCACCACCATGGTCGCCAGACGGAACGCCACGCTGCCGCGGTAGCGCCGCCGGAGGACGCCGGGGCGGCGCGGCGGCTTCTTCGGCTGTGGCTTGCGCGCTTTCTGCGGGCTGCGCGGCCGCGGACGGTCCTCTCCGGGCGGGCGGGGGCCGGGACGGCGCTGTGCAGGGGGGCGCGGGCGCTGCGACTGGGCGGGCCGGGACGGCGGACGCCGCCGCCGGTTGCTTCCTTGCTCCATTGGGTTCTGACCTCCTCCACGGCGATGCGCCGGAACCGTTTCATTCGTTTTGCAGCGTCACCGCCGCGCCAGCATTGCGCAGATTCTCCGCCAGCGCCTCATAGCCGCGGCGGATATAGGGCACGCCGGTGACGCGGCTCTCTCCTTCCGCCTGCAGCGCCGCCACGATCAGCGCCGCGCCGCAGCGCAGATCCGTGGCCTCCATGTCCGCGCCCCGGAGAGTCCCGACACCCCGGACCACTGCCCGGCGGCCATAGAGCGTGATGTCCGCGCCCAGCCTGCGCAGCTGTGGGACGTGGCGCATGCGATTCTCAAAAATCGTCTCGGTAAAGCCTGTGGTCCCCGCCGCGCGGAGCATCGCCGCCATTACCGGGGCCTGGGCATCGGTGGGAAAACCGGGATGGGGCGCAGTGGCCACGCTCCCCGGCGGCGTCAGGCGGCCCGATGCCTGGATCCGGAGGCCGGACGCCTCCTCGGTGATCTGGCAGCCGCTGCGGCCCAGCACCGAAATGACGGCCTCCAGGCTCCGCCGCTCCGCTCCCGCCAGGAACACGTCTCCGCCGCAGCCGGCGGCGGCGCAGAGATAGGTGGCGGTCTCAATGCGGTCCGGCATCACCGTATAGGCCGCGCCATGGAGCGGCGCCCCGCCCTGGACTGTCAGCCGGTCCGTGCCCTCGCCGGAGACCTGCGCGCCTAAAACCCGCAGGAACTGGGCCAGATCCACGATCTCCGGCTCCCGGGCGGCGTTGCGGAGCACCACCGTCCCGCGGCAGCCCAGGGCCGCCAGCATAGCGTTCTCCGTAGCCCCCACGCTGGGAAAGCGCAGGGTGAACTCCTGTCCCCGGAGTGCGCCGGCCCGGCAGGTGATCCTGTCCCCGGCCTGCTCCGCACGCGCGCCCAGACGCCCCATGGCCTGCAAGTGCAGGTCCACCGGCCGCGCCCCCAGGGCGCAGCCCCCCGGCAGGACCAGGTCCGCCCGGCCGCACCGGGCCAGCAGCGCGCCTAAAAACAGAATCGACGAGCGCATATCCCGCATCAGCTTCGCCGGGATGTCGCACCGGGCGAGGCCCGCGGCGTCCACTGCCAGTGTCCCGCCCCGGCGCTCCACCCGGCACCCCAGATGGCGCAGGATGGCCACGGCGGTCTCCACATCAGAGATGCGCGGGCAATTGCGGATCTCGCACGTCCCGGCACAGCAGACGCACGCCGCCATAATGGGCAGAACGCTGTTTTTCGCGCCGTGAATCTCCATCACGCCGTCCAGGGGACGGCCCCCGTCGATCAAATAGGCTTCCATGACTCCCTCCACATCCGCAAGGCATCCATTCAGATACCCCATGGTATGCAGGTAGCCGGATTATCGTGTCTTTGCCAGCTCCAGGATCGTGGCGTAGATCTGCTCGGCGGAGTCCACCACCGCCAGTGTCCGCAGGGCGCTGCGCATGGCCGCGCACCGCGCCGGATCCTCCAGGAGACTCCGCGCCGTCTCGTAGAGCACGTCGCCGTCGCACGCGTCCTCCCGGAGCACCAGTCCAGCGCCGCGCTGTTCCAAAATGCGGGCATTTTTTTCCTGGTGATTACCCGTAGCGTTGGGCGACGGGACGATGATGCAGGGCGTGCCGGAGGCCGCCACCTCGGAGATGGTGGACGCGCCGCCCCGGCAGATGATGAGGTCCGCCGCGGCCATGGTCAGCGGCATATCGTAGATATACTCCCGCATGTCGATGGCCGGATGGGCCTTGAGGTCCACCCCGGCCTCCCGGACATAGTCCGGCATCCACCGCCAGCCAAAGCTGCCGGTGGCGTGGATGTGCTGGAAGGGATCGCCGTCCGCGGCCTCGCGGCGCATGAATGCGGCGATCTTTTTGTTCATCTCCCGGGCCCCCAGGCTCCCCCAGTAGGAGACCACCAGCGGCCGCTCGTCCAGCCCCAGCCGCGTCCGGGCGGCGCTGCGGGAGGTGTAGAGGAACTCCTGACGCACCGGCATGCCGGTGACCACCACGCGCTCGGGGCAGTCGTACTGCGACCGGCTCTCCTCAAAGTTCACCATGATCCGCGCGGCCCCCTTGGCGACCATCCGGGTGGTAAGGCCCGGCACGGCGTTGGATTCGTGAATGGCCGTGGGAACGCGCCGCCTCGCGCCCTGGCGCAGCATGGGAAAGCTGGCATAGCCGCCGGTACCCACGATCACGTCGGGCTGGAAAGCGGCGAGAATGCGGTCGGCCTTGCGGCAGGCGCCGTGGATATGGCGCAGGGCCTGCACGTTGTGCCACAATGCCGCGGGCGTGGGCCTGCGCTGGAAGTTGGATATGGTCAGGGTCTCCAGGGGGAACCCCTCCCGCGGGACCAGATTCCGCTCCATGCCGTCGTCGGCGCCCACAAAGAGGATACCGCAGTCCGGCCGCCGCTCCCGCAGCAGCTTGGCGACGGCAATGGCCGGATTGATATGCCCGCCGGTCCCGCCGCAGGTAAAAATCACGTTCATAGCGTCCCCACCTAGATCATATTTTGCTTGTTGCTTCTGGACACATTGAGTATGATACCCATTTCCACCAGCTGAATCAGCAGCGCCGTGCCGCCATAGGAGAAAAACGGCAGGGAGATGCCCGTAGCCGGCAGGAAATTAGTGACGACGCCGATGTTCAGGAACACCTGCATCAGAAGGAGCGTGGTCAGCCCCGCGGTGACGAGCATCCCGAAGCGGTCCCGGGCGTGCATGGCGATCCAGTAGCCGCGGACAATCAGCAGCACGAACATCAGGATGATCAGCGCCGCGCCCACAAAGCCCAGCTCCTCGCAGACGATGGAAAAAATATAGTCGTTGTGCTCCTCGGGAAGGTACAGATACTTCTGCCGCCCCTTGCCGAAGCCCAGCCCCATCAGCCCGCCGGAGCCGATGGCGTACAGGGACTGCAAAATCTGATATCCATTGTCCGACGGATCGGAAAACGGGTCCCGCCAGGCGGTGATCCGGTCGCTGGCATAGCCCTGAAAGTTAAGATAGAGCACCACCACCAGCACCGCTGCACCGATGCCCAGGGCAAACCAACGCCCCCGGGTGCCTCCCAAAAACATCAGCGCCGCGCCGGTGGCTAAGATGATAATGGTCGCAGAGAGGTGCGGCTCCAGGAACAGCAGCCCCGCGATCACGCCCAGAATGGCCACAAACGGCGCCACGCCGTAGCGGAATGTCCGCATTCGGTCCTTAAAGACCGAGATCATGGCCGAAAAGCAAAGCACGACCGCCAGCTTGGCAATCTCCGAGGGCTGGAAGTTGATGCCGAAGAGGACGATCCAGCGCACCGCGCCGCCCTCCTCCTCGCCCACAAAGGGCACCAGCAGCAAAAGGAAAATGGAGCCGGCCATGATCGGCACTGACAGCGAGCGCCAAATCTGGTAGTTGATCCGGCTGATCAGCCACATGATCCCGATCCCAGCGACGGCGAATCCGCCCTGGCGGGCAAAGTAGGTGGTGGAATTGCCGGTCTTAAAGTACGCACGGGCATAGCTGGCGGAGAACATCATGATGACGCCCACCGCCACCAGGAGCACCGTCAGGATCAAAAAAGGAAGATCCAGCATACCGCGTTCGTCCAGGACAATGGTTTCTCTGGTCGGTTGTTTGACTTTTTCCATGGACCCTCCTTTCCAGCGCCGGTCAGTACCGGCCGGCCACCCCCAGGAACGCAGCCACACAGCAGACCAGGGTGACCAGGGTGAATACGGTAAAAATCTTGACCTCGCTCCAGCCGCACATCTCAAAGTGGTGGTGGATAGGAGCCATTTTGAAGATGCGCTTGCCGTGGGTCAGCTTAAAGTACGCCACCTGCAGAATATCCGAAAGCGTTTCAATGATATAGATCAAGCCCACCAGCGCCAGGATCAGCGGCATATCCATGGCAAATGCCATGCCGCACACCGCCGCCCCCAGAAAGAGCGAGCCGGTATCCCCCATGAACACCTTGGCCGGATGGAAATTGTACACCAGGAAGCCCGCGAGGCCCCCGAACAGCGCCGCCGGAAACAGCGCCAGCGAGCTGAGGCCGCTCTCACGCAGGGTGCTCCAGATGGCGGCGGTCACGGCAAAGAAAGCCATCACCGGCATGGTCACGCCGGCGGCCAGCCCGTCGATGCCGTCAGTGAGATTGACTGCGTTGACGCAGCCCACGATGACGAACATGGCGAAGATCATATAGACGACAATATTGACCGCCACAGTCTGATTCCAGAACGGAATATACAGTTCGTTGGTCAGGTGGCCGCTCCAGCGCAGCAGCGCCAGATAGCACGCCGCCGCCGCCAGCTGCAGAGCGAACTTCTGCAGGGCGGTAAGGCCCAGGTTGCGCTTCTTTTTGACCTTCACATAGTCGTCCAGAAAGCCGATGATGCCGTACACCAGGGCGAAGCCCAATACGAAAAGATGCTCATAATGCCCTGCCAGCATTTGCTGCCATCCTGCCAGCACCATGCCCACCGCCGCAGCCAAGATAAATATAATGCCGCCCATGGTGGGCGTCCCGGCCTTGGAATTATGCCATTTGGGACCGACCTCGCGGATGGACTGGCCCGCCTTCATGGCCCGCAGCAGCGGGATCAGCAGCTTGCCCAGCACCAGCGCCGCCAGAAACGCAGCCAACGCTGCCATCAGCGGCTGGCGGATCTGCTCGAATTGTAAAATTCCCATTCGTGGTTTCCTCCGATGTGTGATAGGGAGCCTTACAGCTCCTCGTCGCCGCCAGCCAGGAAGAGCTTGAGCGCGCGCTCCATTTTCATGCCACGGCTGCCCTTGAAGAGCAGGGTGTCTCCCGGCTCGGCCTGGGCGATCAGCTCGTAGACCAGCTGGTCCTGGTCATCGAAGTACATGGCCTTGCCGGCGGGCATGCCTCCGGTGACCGCGCCGGTGGCCACCCGCGTGGCGTTGACGCCGTAGGCAAAGATCATGTCTGCCTTCCCCACGGCCAGCCGGCCCACCCGATAGTGCTCGGCCATGGAGGCGCTGCCCAGCTCCAGCATATCGCCCAGCACTGCGATGCGCCGGCCCTCGCAGCTGCGCTCGGCCAAAACCTCCAGCGCCGCGGCCATGGACTCAGGGCCGGCGTTGTAGCAGTCAGCCAGAATGGTATAGCCGTTCTTCACGAAAATCTGCTGCCGCATGCCGGTATTCTCAAAGCCCCCAAGCCCCGCCGCCACGTCCTCTGGCTCCGCGCCGCACTGCAGCGCCGCAGCCGTGGCTGCCAGGGCGTCGTAGACCGTATGGCGGCCATTGGCAGGCACGAACACTTCAAAGGACTTGCCATAGGCCTCTGCCCGGAAGCGGACGCCGCTGTCGTCGGCATGCAGATCCGTGGCGCGCACGTCGCAGGCGGGGTTGTTGATGCCGAAATAGCAGCGGCGGAACTTCAGCTGCCCGCGGAGCTCCCACAGCAGCGGCTCGTCGCCGTTGAGCACCAGAAATCCCTGGTCCTCGTCCATCCCCTCCAGGATCTCCAGCTTTGCCCGGAGGATGCTTTCCCGAGAGCCAAGATTCTCGATGTGCATGGTACCAATATTTGTGAAAATCGCCATATCTGGCCGGGCAATTTTGGTGAGATAGGACATCTCCCCAAAGTGGTTCATGCCCAGCTCCAGCACCGCCATCTCCGTATCCTCGCTGATGTCCATCACCGTCATGGGGAGGCCCAGCTGATTGTTGTGGTTGCCCTCGGTCCAGATGGTGCGCCAGCGGCGGCGGAGGATCGCCGCCAGCATCTCCTTGGTGGTGGTCTTGCCGACACTGCCGGTGATGCCCAACACCCTGCAGGACATAGCCGCCCGATAGCCCGCGGCGACAGCCCCGAACGCCTTGAGCGTATCCTGCACCCGGATCAATGGAATATCGGGATAGTCCTTGCCGTTGGCGCACAGCGCAGCCCTGGCGCCGTTTTCTATGGAGCGGCGGATGTAGGTATGGCCGTCCACATTGGCGCCCACCAGCGGCACAAACAGCGCGCCCTCCCGGACCTCCCGTGAGTCGGTGGAGACGCACTCCACCACAATATTCTCGTACTGCGGCTCCACGGTCCCGCCGCACCACCGGGCGATCTCCTTGAGTTGAATCGGTTTCATCTGCGTTGCTCCCATCTCTTTTGTCTTACTGCATAAAGATCAGCGCCGTCGGTCAGCGGCCCGCCAGGTGGGCGGCAACCTCCTCGCGTTCATCCAGATGTGTTTTCTCGGTGCCCAGAATCTGATATGTCTCGTGACCCTTGCCCGCCAGGACAATGATGTCGTCCTTCTCCGCATGGTCCATGGCCCAGCGGATGGCCGCGCGGCGGTTTTCAATGACCACATAGGGCTTCTTCGTTCCCCGGAACCCGGCCACGATCTGTTCGATGATGGCGTTGGGGTCCTCGGTACGGGGGTTGTCAGAGGTAATGACCGCCAGGTCGGACAGCTCCACGCCGATGCGGCCCATGATGGGACGCTTGATGGGGTCCCGGTCGCCGCCGCAGCCAAAGACCGCGATGACCCGGCCCCTGCAGAAGCCGTTGACGGCTCTCAAAACATTTTCCAGCCCGTCGGGCGTGTGGGCGTAGTCAATGAGGACCGTATAATCCTT
The DNA here is from genome assembly GCA_022792945.1 of Oscillospiraceae bacterium. Classification (GTDB taxonomy): domain Bacteria; phylum Bacillota; class Clostridia; order Oscillospirales; family Oscillospiraceae; genus Avoscillospira_A. The sequence continues at coordinate 74,002 of JAAWBZ010000073.1, forward strand.
GTCGGGGGTGGGCACCACCTCCACCCTGCCCTTGACGCCCCTGGCCTCCGCCAAAGCCGCCGCCGCGTCCGCCAGGGGGACGCCCAGCTGCACCGCCGCGCCCAGGACCGCCAGGGCGTTATAGACCGTGAAGCCGCCGGGGATACCCAGTCGGACCGGACAGCGCGCGCCGTCCCGCACCGCCTCAAAGGCCACATGGTCCGAGGCCAGCTCGATCCGCTCCGCCTGCAGCTCCGCGCCGCCCTGCACCGCATAGGTCAGCACCGGCCCGCGGGCCGCCCGCCGCATCTGCGCCGCCGCCGGGTCGTCCAGGTTGACAACGCTCTTTTCGCACCGGGTGAACAGGAGGGACTTGGCGCGGCCGTATTCCTCCATGGTTTTATGAAAATCCAGATGATCCTCGGTGAGGTTGGTGAACACCCCCACCGCGAAGGGGATGTGGTCCACCCGGTTGAGGACCAGGGCATGGGATGAGACCTCCATGAGCACATGGCTGCACCCCGCCGCCAGCATCCGGGCCAGCAAGCCCTGGAGTTCAAAGCTCTCCGGCGTAGTACGCTCAGTCTCCAGCACCTCCGCGCCGATCATATTCTGGATGGTGCCGATCAGGCCCACCTTGGCCCCCAGGCAGCGCTCCAGGACAGCCTTGAGAAGGTAGGTCGCCGTGGTCTTGCCGTTGGTGCCGGTGACGCCGACGACCCGCATATGGTCCGCCGGATGGCCGTACCAGTTGGCCCCCACCTGGGCCAGGGCTGTGCGGGTGGAGCCCGCCGCAGCATAGGGGACCTCCAACCCCTCGGGCACACGCTCGCAGAGGACGGCGGCGGCGCCCTTCTCCAGGGCCATGGGGATGAACCGGTGCCCGTCGGCGGCGAAGCCGGTCACAGCCACAAAGAGGTCTCCGGGCCGTGTGGTGCGGGAATCATAGCTGACGCCGCGGATCTCCGCGTCGCCGTGCAGCTCGGCCCCGGGAACGCCGCGCAGAAGTTCAGATAATTTCATTTGATATCGACTCCTTTAGTCTCTCGCGCTGTGGTCGGTGAATTCCACCGTAATGGTGGTGCCGCGCTCCACCTGGAGGCCGGCCTCCACATCCTGGTACGTCACACTGACGTCCGCGCCGCTCTGGTCCGCGCCCTTGGACTGGAGGTAGAGGCCGATGTCCGCCGCCGTCTGGCTGGCCTGGGCCACGCCCATGCCGGTGAAGTCCGGCACAATGATCAGGTCCGTAGGCTTTTCGGTGCCCATGTAGAGGATAACCTCGGACGCGCCGGGCACGTCGGAATCCGGCGCCGGGATCATGTCTGTGACCGTACTGCCCTCGCCCACTACGCGGCAGGTGAGGCTACGCTCGCGCAGCTTGGCCTCGGCCTCCTCCCTGGACAGGTTGTAGACATTGGGCATGGAGACGTTGATCTTATTGATGTCCGCGTCGGTGTAGTCCGGCTCCACGCCCAGATACGGCAGGATATCGGAGAAAATATCGCGGACCGTCGGGGCGGCCATAATGCCGCCGGAAATGTAGATGCCAGTCTCCCGGGAGGGAGTATCCAGTGCCACCAGGACCACGTATTTGGGGTCGTCGATGGGGGCCACTCCGATGAAGGAGACGATCTTATCATCCACACGCTTGCCATTCTCGTCAAACACGTCGATTTTCTCCGAGGTACCGGTCTTGCCGCCCACACGGTAGCCCACCACCTTGGCGTTTTTGGCTGTACCGGTGACCACCACGGCCTCCATCAGCTCGCGCATGGTGGCAGAGGTCTCCTCACTGATGACCTGGCGGATGACGGTGCGCTCATTCTTCTGCACCACGTTGCCGTCGCTGTCCACCACCTGGTCCACCACATAGGGCTGCAGCAGATAGCCGCCGTTGACCACCGCCGAGATCGCCCGGACCAGCTGGATTGGCGTGATCTTAAACGTCTGTCCGAACGCAGAGGAAATGGCGTTGCTGATACCGCCGTTGGCGGTCGGCTCCATCTCCGCCTCGCTGTAGAAGAAGCCCACTGCCTCACCGGAGAGGTCGATACCCGTTTTTTCCAGCAAACCAAAATTTTTTACATAGTCCCGCAGGCGCGGTCCGGTCAAGCTCAGACCAATATTGGCAAAGGCGATGTTGCAGGAGTTTTGCAGCGCCTCGCTGGTGTTCTGCTGGCCGTGGCCCTCATGCTTCCAGCAGTCCAGGACCTCAGAACGACCGGCAAAATTTGCCGCGCCGCCGCAGTAGAAACTGCTGTTCAGGTCCACGGCCCGCTCCTCCAGCGCCGCGGCCAGGGTAATGAGCTTAAAAGTAGAACCCGGCTCATAGCCGTCGGACACGGCCCGGTTGCGCCACTGTCGCAGGCGCTCGGCCGCCACGGCCTGGTTGTACGCCTCCATGGCCTCGTTGTAGGCGTTGCTCCCCTCCTGGAGCAGCAGCGCCGTCTGGTACTGCGATTCCAGCTCCTGGGCCTTCTCCTCGTCGTAGATCTCGGCGTAATGGTTGGGATCGTAGCTGCCCAGGTTGGCCATGCCCAGGATCTCTCCGGTGTTCACGTCGGCCACAATGCCGAACGCGCCGTTTTGGACGTCGTATTTCTCAATGGCCGTCTCCAGGTTCTTTTCCAGGTAATACTGCACTGACGTGTCGATGGTCAGCACCAGACTGTCGCCATTGTCGGCGTCGTAATATTTCTCGTAAGTATAGAGCATCTCCGAGCCGTAGTTGCCCTTGGTGACCACTACCTTGCCGCTGGTGCCGGCGAGGCTGGCGTCGTAGTACTCCTCCAGGCCCTCCGCGCCCACGTTGTCGCTGCGGGTGAAGCCCAGCACCTGGGCGCACAGGGGGCCGTAGGGGTAGCTGCGGCGGGTGTCCGGCTCCAGGTAGACGCCCTGGATGTCGTTTTCGTTGATGAACTCCCGGACCTTCTCGGAAAGCTCGCCCTCGATCTTGCGCTTGACCACCTTGTAGCGCTTGGTGGTGTCTGCCGCCTGCTCCAGGATGAAGCCCGGCTCCACCTCCAGGATTTCCCCGAGGCCCGTGGAGATGAGGCCCAGGTCCTGCTCCTTTTCTTTCAGCTCGTTGGGGTCCAGGAACACGTTCTCCACCGTGGTGGAGGTGGCCAGGATATTCATATTCCGGTCGTAGATCATGCCGCGGTCCGCGGTCACGTCGGTGCTGCGGGTCTGGTTCTGAATGGCCATCTGTTCATACTTGTCATGGTCCAATACCATCAGCTGGAACAGCGTTGCCAGCAACGGTATAAACACAAGAACGCCACACACCATCAATGCCAATGTGCGGCTGAGAATGGTCCGGTTAGCCCATTCGTTGGCGTCGCCGGACTCCTTTTTCATTTTTCCCCGTGTAACTCTCAGCTTTTTCATACTCGATCCTGCGCTTTCCCAACTCACGGAAGCAGAAAACATGGACGTATGCTTCCGCCGGCGCCCATGCTCCCCTTCCTCGGACAACAGCCGCGTCTTTTGGGGCGCTGCTATTGTACCACAGATTCTTCAGAATTACTATATGTTTTCTCTCAGGATAAGTATGACACCAGTCCCTCCACGCTGGACTTCAGGGCGCTCACGGCCTCGGCCAGCTTGTTGACCTCCTCCTCCTGGAGAATCTCTGCCCGGTCGGCGCTGACCAGATCCACATAAACCGTCTGCGCCGATGTGGGTTGGATCATGCCCAGCTCACGGATGGCGCGCTTTTCCACCTCACCCAGATCGATGCGGCCCTCGTAGTCCGAGCGCAGCAGTTGATTCTGCTGCTGCATGCTCTCCAGCTCCTCCGCCAGATCACCGGCCTGGGAGGTAGCCTCGTACAGCTGCACATAGCCGAAGATCACCAGCACCATCATACACGCCGCCGCCAGTGCGCCCAGCACCGCAAAGGGGGAAACCGCTGTCTTGGCCCGGACGCGGACGCGCCGTACCGGCTGCGGCCGCTCCTCCGGCAGGGTCCGGCGCGGCAGCTCCGGAGCCTCTGTACCACGGTAGGCACGCACATCGTAGGCTGCCGCACCGTTGGTACGGTAGGCAGTGCGGTACAATGCTTCTCTGCTTTGACGGTTTGCCATGAAACGAATTCCTCTCTAAACGGTGCGCGGCGCGGAAGCGCTACAGCTTCTCCGCCGCGCGGAGCTTGGCGCTGCGGGCCCGCGGGTTCTCCGCCAGCTCCTTTGCGCCGGGGACCATGGGCTTACGGCTGATCAGACGGAGCTGAGGCCGTTTGCCGCAGACACAGACCGGAAATTCCGGCGGGCAGGTACAGCCCTTCGCCGCGGCCTGCATGGCGTTTTTCACAATGCGGTCCTCCAGGGAGTGGAAAGTGATGACCGCCAGCCGCCCGCCGGCCCTCAGCCGCGGCACCGCGGCCTGCATCATCTCCCCCACCGCGTGCAATTCATCGTTGACGGCGATGCGGATGGCCTGGAAGCTGCGCTTGGCCGGATGCTGCTTTTCCCGGAGGGCCTGGGCGGGCATGGCGCCCCGGATCACACCGGCCAGCTCCAGAGTGGTCTCGATGGGCCGCTCGGCCCGGCGGCGCTCGATGGCGGCGGCGATCAGGGGAGCATAGCGCTCCTCGCCGTACTCGAAGAGAATGCGCCGCAGTTCCTCCCGGGGCCAGGTGTTGACCACCTCCCGGGCCGTGAGGCCCGCCGATCCGTCCATGCGCATATCCAGCGGCGCGTCAGCCAGATAGGAAAAGCCCCGGGCCCCGTCGTCCAGCTGCGGTGACGACACGCCCAGGTCGAACAACATCCCGTCGATCTGCCCAAGCCCCTGCGCATCCAGGATGGCGTCAATTTCCTTGAAGTTGCTGTGGACCAGCGTCACGCGGTCCTTCCAGGGGGCCAGCCGCCCCCCCGCCGCCCGCAGGGCGGTCTCGTCCCGGTCCACGCCGATGAGACGGCCGGTGGTCAGGCGTCTGGCGATTTCGCAGGAATGCCCAGCGCCGCCCAGGGTGCCGTCCAGGTAGACGCCGTCCGGGCGGATGGCCAGCGCCTCGATGCTCTCGGGGAGCAAAACCGAAATATGGTGAAATTCCATCAGAATCCCAATTCCTCCATGGCCGCCGCCAGATTCTCCGGCGTCAGGGTGTCCGCCTCCAGGGCGTCGTAGGCCGCCGCGTCCCAGATCTCCGCGTGTCCGCCCTGGCCAATGAAGGTAACCTCCTGGCTCAGCCCGGCGTACTGCCGCAGATCCGCTGGGATCAGAAAGCGGCCCTGCTTGTCCGGCTCGCACTTGGCGGCGTTGGCGAAGAGGAAGCGCATCTTGCGTGACTGGGAGATGGGCAGAGCGTTGTAGCGCTCCAAGATACTCTGCCACCCGGCCTCGGTGTACACCGACAGGCAGTGGTCCAGGCCCAGGGTGACGTAGAACGACTCCCCCAGCTCCTCGCGCAGCTTGGCGGGGACGAACAGACGGCCCTTGGGATCGACCGTATGCTTGTACTTGCCGTACATATCCCCTCACCCCGCTCCACTTTCCTGAAACTTTACTCCACTTCACTCCACTTAGCTATACTATACAGCCTCGGCGGCAAGATTGCAATCCCTTCTTCAAATTTCCTGCAATAAAAATTTGCCAATTTAGCGCCGTTTTCATTTGTTTTCACCATTTTGAACGTATGTTCGGAAACATTTGACATTTTTTCACAGGCTTAAAAAAATCCCGGCGCACCAACGGGTGCGCCGGATTTGATGTCGCATTTTACACGTCAGAATTGAATGGTCAGAGCGCGTCCCGCAGCATCTCCAGGGCGCGGAGGCAGGCCGCCTCGCGGACCGCGGCGCGGTCCCCGGGGAGCCGCAGCTCCTCGCACACGGTCCACCCCGCCCCGGCCAGGGCCGCGTAGACCAGGCCCACGGGTTTGCCGGACCCGTCGGAGTCCGGCCCTGCCAGGCCCGTGATGCTTACGCCAAAGTCCGACCCCATCAGCCGCCGGACGCCCTCGGCCATCTGACGGGCCACCGGCTTGGAGACCGCCCCCAGGCGCGCCAGCGTCTCGTGGTCCACACCCAGGAGGCGCTCCTTCACCGGGCAGGTGTAGGACACCACGCCGCCCAGGAACGCCCCGGAGCTTCCCGGCACGTCGGTGAGCAGCTTGCTCAGGAGGCCCCCAGTGCAGCTCTCCGCCGCGGCCACGGTCTTTCCCTGCGCGATCAGCGCACCCACCACCTCATACCGCAGTTCCATGGTAGCGCACCGTCACTTTCTCCGTGTTCTCGATGGCCCGGGCGATCAGGCCCTCCACATCCAGGGCGGCCTCCGCCGCCTCGGCCTCGGAGAGGACCGGCCTGGTCTTGGGATGCTTGGGGGTAAAAACCGTGCAGCAGTCCTCGTAAGGCAGAATGGAGGTCTCCAGCGTGCCGATGCGCCGGGCGATGGATACGATCTCCTCCTTGTCCATGCCGATGAGCGGGTGGAACACCGGCAGCTCCGCCGCCGCGCCGGTGACAGCCATGGCCTCCATGGTCTGGCTAGCCACCTGGCCCAGGTTCTCGCCGGTAATCAGGCACTGACAGCCGTGGTCCTTGGCGACGCGCGAGGCGATGCGCATCATGAAGCGGCGCATGATGATGGTAAAGTACGCCTCGGGGCAGTGATCGCGGATGGCCTCCTGGATCTCGGTGAAGCCCACGATGTCCACAGTCATACGGCCGCAGTAGCGGGTCATCAGCCGCGCCAGCTCCAGCACCTTGTCCCGGGCCAGCTCCGAGGTGTAGGGGTAGGAGAAAAAGTGGACGCACTCCAGCTCCACGCCGCGCTTGGCGATCATGTAGCCCGCCACTGGGCTGTCGATGCCGCCGGACAGGAGGCACGCCGCCCGCCCGCCCATGCCCGTGGGCAGGCCGCCGGCCCCCGGCTCCGCCGGGCCGTGGACGTAGGCCGCCTGCTCGCGGACCTCCACGTAGACGGTGTAAGCCGGGTGGTGGACGTCCACCGTCAGGTGGGGGAACGCCTCGTGGATGCGCCCGCCGATCTCCTGGGAGAGCTGGATGGAGGTCATGGGGAAGCGCTTGTCCGCCCGCTTGGACTCCACCTTGAAGCTCTCCGCCGCGTTCAGGTCGTCGCCCAGGTAGTCCTGCACGGCGGCAAAGATGGCGTCCGCCGTCTTTTCGCACGGCCGGCAGCGGCAGATGGAGGCCAGGCCGAAAATGGTATGGCACGCCTCCCACGCGCCGTCCACGTCGCTCTCAGGGCCGTTTGGCTCGACATAGACGGTGGACTGGGCGATGTGGACGTCGAAGCTGCCGTAGGGGCGCATCCGGCGGGCGATGTTGGACTTGAGCTTATTCTCGAAGGCATGGCGGTTGAGTCCCTTGAGGACGATCTCCCCCAGCTTCAGCAAAAACATTTCATTCATACAGATTCTCATCCTTACACATTTCTGTTCTAGCCGTCCCGGCTTCCAAAGCGGAACGTGCGGTACTGCACGGCCTCGGCCACATGCTGGGCCCCGACCTGGTCACTACCCGCCAGGTCGGCCACGGTGCGGGCCACCTTCAGGACGCGGTCGTAGCTGCGGGCGGTCATGCGCAGGCGCTCGAAGGCGGACTTCATCAGGGCGGACGCGCCCTCGTCCAGGCGGCAGTATTCCCGCAGCTCCGCGGGACCCATGGCGGCGTTGCACCGCACACCGTCCGCGCCGAAGCGCCCCTGCTGCCGCCGCCGCGCCGCGTCCACCCTGGCCTTGATGTCCGCCGAGGGCTCGGCGGGGGCCGCAACGGTCAGATCGGCAAAGGGCAGGGCCGGAATTTCCACGATGATGTCGATCCGGTCCAGCAGCGGCCCGCTGATGCGGCCCAGATAGCTGTCCACCGACGCCTGGGAGCAGGTGCACCTGCCCGACGGATCGCCGTACCAGCCGCATTTGCAGGGGTTCATGGCGCACACCAGCATCAGCCCGCTGGGATAGGAGAGGCTGCCGCTGACCCGGGAGATGGTCACCACCCCATCCTCCAGGGGCTGGCGGAGAATCTCCAGCGTATCCTTCCGGAACTCCGGCAGCTCGTCCAGGAACAGGACGCCCCGGTGGGCCAGGGAGATCTCGCCGGGCCGGGGAACGCTGCCGCCGCCGGCCAGGCCCGCTGTGGAGATGGTGTGGTGGGGACTCCGGAAGGGGCGGCGGGTGATCAGCGGCGCGTCGGCGGGAAGCAGCCCAAGGACTGAGTGGATTTTAGTCACCTCCAGCGCCTCCTCCCGGGTCATGTCCGGCAGGATGGAGGGCAGGCGCTTGGCCAGCATGCTCTTGCCCGACCCGGGCGGGCCGATGAGCAGGACGTTGTGGCCGCCGGCGGCGGCGATCTCCAGCGCGCGCTTGCCGTTGCTCTGGCCCTTGACATCAGCATAGTCCAGCTCCGGCCCCGCCTGCGTCCCCGGCGTCCAGGGCGGCTGCGGCGCGATGGGCTCTCCGCCGCCAAGGTGCGCCGCCAGCTGCGCCACGTCCCGGACGGGGTAGACCGCCAGCCCCTCGGCCAGCGTCGCCTCGGCGGCGTTCTCCGCCGGGACATAGAGGGCGCGAATGCCGTTCTCCGCCGCCGCCAGGGCCATGGGCAGGACCCCCGGCACCGGGCGGAGCCGCCCCTCCAGGCTCAGCTCGCCCAGAAACGCCGCCGGCTCCCCGGGCAGGCGCAGCGCCCCCGCGGCGCTGAGAATGCCCAGAAGGATGGGCAGGTCGTACATAGTGCCGGACTTTCTGGTGCCCGCCGGGGCCAGATTTAGGGTGATGCGGCTCACCGGGAAGGAAAAGCCGCAGTTTTTCACCGCCGCGCGCACCCGGTCCCGTGCCTCCTTCACCGCCGCGTCGGGCAGGCCCACCACGTCGAAGGACGGCAGGCCGTTGGAAAGATAGCATTCCACCAGGACCTCATACCCCTCCAGCCCCGTCAGTCCCAGGGAGCGAACACTACTGAACATCCCCCTTCTCCCCTCTCTCTTTCGGTATCCCCTCTACTATACACCACCGCGCGCCAAAATTCAAACGGTAGTTGCCGTTTTCCGGCCCCGCGGCGGCCAAAAACTTCGGCATATTGACGAAAAAATGCCATGGAAGCAATTTCGCAATTTACAAATACGGTATGGATGTGGTATAGTAACGGGGAATGAGACAACTATACTTTTAGGAGGTATATTAACTTGTCCAGACACTTCAAAACAATGGACGGTAACAACGCGGCGGCGTATGTGTCCTACGCGTTTACCGAAGTGGCGGGGATCTACCCCATCACGCCTTCCAGCCCCATGGCCGACTACGTCGACCAGTGGTCTGCGGCGGGCCAGAAGAACATCTTCGGCACCACCGTCAAGGTCGCGGAGATGCAGTCCGAGGCCGGTGCCTCCGGCACGGTCCACGGCTCCCTGGCCGCTGGCGCGCTGACCACCACCTATACCGCCTCCCAGGGCCTGC
>JAAWBZ010000261.1 GCA_022792945.1 Oscillospiraceae bacterium
AATAAGGGACACAGCATCGTCATGATCATGATGAATGTGGCACAGGTTATGAGAGAGATTGACACGGACCCGAGATATGAAAGAATGATTGATGATTGTCTTGATTCTTTGGTTCATCAGTTTATCCATGAAGAGAAAGAGGCATTGCTGGAGACAGCAGATTCCTCCGGTAACTTTGTGGATACACCGGAGGGACGAGTCGTCAATCCAGGACATAGTATGGAGACGGCATGGTTCATTATGCGGGAAGCCATTTACCGTAAAGATAGAACACTGATGGAAAGGGCTATTCAGGTCACTGAGTGGTCACTGAGACGCGGCTGGGATAAAGAGCAGGGAGGAATTTTTTATTTTGTGGATGTGGACAATAAACCGGTGCTGAGCCTGGAATGGGACATGAAATTATTCTGGGTACAGTGTGAGGCCATGATCGCTCTGGTGTATTCTTACTGGTTCACTGAAAATGAGGAGTATTTAAAGGGATTTGAGGTTATTTGCGATTATGTATATCAGCACTTTGCAGATCCGGGATATCCTGAGTGGTATGGCCATCTACACCGTGACGGAACACCGATTTCACCCATCAAGGGAAGCGACTGGAAGGGACCGTTTCATAATGTGCGTGCATTTATGCTGCTAACACAGCTGTTTAAGGAACTTGAAGAGGGAAAGACACTGGATTTTTAGGGAAGAAGGAAGAATCATGGAAAAAAAGATAAAAAACATCACATTTAAAACCGTAGGAAAAGAGTGGGACGTTTATTTTGACATGGCGCTGGTGATGCTCAAGGAAATTATGGAGAATAACAGGGTTGGTAAAAGGACGGTCATGATCGTACCGGTGGGACCCACAGAGCAGTATCCCATACTGGCGAGACTGATAAATGAATTAAATGTCTCTCTGAAAAATGTACATTTCTTTAATATGGATGAATATTTGCTCACCCCTTCACAGGCCATTGATGGAGATCACAGAATGAGTTTCCACAGACGCATGCGGGATGAATTTTATTCACGGGTAAAGCCGGAGCTGGTTATGCCGGAAATACAGCGACATTTCCCAGAACCTGGAAAGGAACAGGAGTACGATCATTTGATAGAA
>JAAWBZ010000262.1 GCA_022792945.1 Oscillospiraceae bacterium
ACACCGCTTCAGCAGGTGGGAAATATTACCGTACCAGAGGCAAGAATCCTGATGATTCAGCCCTGGGAAAAGAAAATGATCAAAGAGATCGAGAAGGCTATCATGGTTTCGGATATCGGAATCAATCCTTCCAATGACGGCACCTGTATCAGGCTGGTTTTCCCGGAGCTCACTGAGGAGCGGAGAAAAGATCTGGCCAAGGACGTGAAGAAAAAAGGCGAGGCTGCCAAGGTGGCTGTCAGAAATATCCGTCGGGACGCCAACGATGCTTTCAAGAAGTTAAAGGGCAGCGATGTCTCCGAGGACGAGATCAAGGAGCTGGAGGAGTCAGTACAAAAAATGACGGATAAGTTTATTAAGGAAATTGACAAGGCAGTGGATGTGAAATCCAAGGAGATTATGACGGTATAAAGATGTGTGTGGGCTGTGGCAGGATGCCGGCAATCCCCAGTCTCTTCCAGATGCCAGAAGCGTATGGGAGGAGTGGTTGAGGATGATTCGTGTATCTGCGACAGCCTCTCTTTTGCCTTTTAGACCGTATGAGGAGGAGCTATGGTAATACCCCAGCATGTGGCCATTATTCTGGACGGCAACGGAAGATGGGCCAAGAGCAAAGGAATGCCGAGAACCTATGGACACTCCAGAGGAGCAAAAAATCTGGAGGTGATCTGTGAGGATGCCTATAATATGGGCATCAAATACCTGACGGTATATTTATTTTCCACCGAGAATTGGAAACGATCCAAGGATGAGGTAGACAGTTTGATGCGGCTGTTCCGAAGCTATACCAAAACCTGCATCAAGACAGCTCAGAAGAACAATATGAAGGTGCGTGTGCTGGGAGATCCCACAGCACTGGATCTGGATCTTCAGGAAAGCCTTCAAAAGCTGGTGGAGTCCTCAAAGGATAACACAGGGCTGAATTTTCAGATTGCCATTAACTACGGAAGCAGGGATGAAATTACCCGGGCGGTGAGACGGCTTGCATTGGATGTGAGGGATGGAAAAATCCAGCCGGAGAATATCGATGAGGCATGCATTAATGGGTACCTTGATACGAGGGAGGTACCGGATCCAGATCTGTTGATCCGTACCAGCGGTGAGCAGAGGCTGTCCAATTATCTTCTGTGGCAGCTGGCCTACACTGAATTTTATTTTACAGATGTTCCCTGGCCGGCATTTACGAAGAAGGATCTGAGGAATGCCATTGAAAAATATAATAATCGAGACCGGCGTTACGGCTCGGTAA
>JAAWBZ010000263.1 GCA_022792945.1 Oscillospiraceae bacterium
ACGGACAAAAAATTAGAAAAGGCGCTCACCAATCTCGGCATTACTGCAGAGCGTATGGGCCGCTACACCGATACCATGCGCGACCTGGGCGCTATCGAAGAAACAGAGGTCCACCGCAGAGAGGTGGAGCTTCCTGATTTTTTACAGCATATGACGGATTCTCTATCTATCCTGTTTCAGAAAACCGAGGTGCGTTTTTCCGGTGACCTCCATGTGCCGAAGGGGAGGGCCGTCCTTGACGGGGAACTGTTATACCGCGTTCTGGAAAACCTGATCTCCAATGCCCTGCGTTTTGCGGAGCGGGAAATTGGGCTTACTTTTTATCTGGAGCATGGAATCCTGTCGGCCACCGTGACAGACGATGGGCCGGGTTTTTCGGAAAAGCTGCTGCAAAAGAAAACCGCCCTGTTCTACTCCGAGGATACCTCCGGCCAGCACTTGGGGCTGGGGCTGGCGGTGAGCCGGGTGCTTTGCCAGAAGCATGGGGGAACCATAGAGCTTGCAAATCAACCGCCCCATGGAGCCTGCGTGAAAGCCTCCATCAAGATCGAACAACCCCCACTGTGGCAATGAGTAAGGGGCCGCTTGCTTTTTGGGAGAAAGAGGTGTATAATGCAGGAACAATAAACCGACATTTAAAAGAAGGTGTATTATGAAATACTTGATCGATTTTACGGCATTGGCCTTCTTATATGCGTTCGTTTTTTTGAAGAAATGGAAAAGCGGAGGCCGCGATGTGCTGCTTGTCAATACGCTGATGTATATATATCTTTCTTTTGTGCTTTATTTCACGCTTATGCCAATTATAGTTGAACTCCCGTTTATTCTGAATCACCCTTACACTCCCATGAACATGGTGCCATTTATTGATGTTATGATGGAAAGAGGGGACTTTGTAAAGCAGGTTGTGTTAAACGTTGTTATGACCATGCCATTTGGTTTTCTGTTTCCACTGACCCGAAAGAAAGGCGCCGGATTTTTTATAACAGTATTTTTCTGTTTTATGATGAGTCTGGGTATTGAGCTGCTGCAGCCGCTCATTGGCGGCTGCAGGTCTTCGGATGTGACAGATTTAATCACGAACGTGATTGGCGGAATGCTCGGGTATGTTCTTTATGTTCTTTTCAAACCAGTCACCTTTATGATTTTAGATCATATGAAAAGGAAAACTTAAAAGTGTAAATTCTGGTTTCGCAGGGAATTTTTGCTTTCTGGCAAAATCCCCCGGATGCCGCCCAAAAAACTTGGGCGGCATTTCGCTTTCCTTGACCGAATTTTGACCTTTGCCCGTTATACTCGACCCATCAAAGCAAAGGAGGCCATGTATGCGAAAACGATTGATTGCTGTTCCCCTGATATGCGGCGCTCTTTTATCCCTCGCCGCCTGCGGGAACTACTCCATTCCAGACAATACACCCCCGCCGTCACAGTCTGCCGCTGCAAACCCGTTTGAGGCAGTGGAGGACGAGGCCGGATTTCTGGCAACGCTGACACACGGGGCTGCTTCACCTGACTTCTCCGAAAGCGGAGAACGGCTGCCATTTGCGTATGACGGCGGCGAGTTGCAGCTTGCGTATCAGTATTCTATTACCGGCAAGTTGGATGCCGTTGGATTTCTCCTGTTTCTGGATGGCAAACCGCAGCCCTACAAAGTGAACGATGCCGCGGCGGAGTATGAGTATTGCCACAGCTTTGCCGCAGGTGAGGACCAGAATTTTTCCTTTCTCTTTGAACCTGTGACCGGTAGTGCTGGTGATACGCTGGCCTTGACCGTGGTGAGCATCACAAACCCGGACTTCCAGCCGGATATGGAATCCACATCCAGCTATGGCTGGTATCATAA
>JAAWBZ010000074.1 GCA_022792945.1 Oscillospiraceae bacterium
GTCTTCTTTTTCCGGCAGCTGTATTCCATCTCGCGCTGCGTCTGCTGTTTCATCTTTCTATACCCCCTGTCTTTTTCCTTCCTCTATTTTACCTCATTTTTGCTCAGGTGAAAATATAACCTATTAAATCAGAGGTTCCTTAGATCAATTTAAGCCAGGACCCCAAAGAGCTGAACGTCGCCGGTGTATCATGGAATTTACTATGCGTATTCTTCAACCCACAAACTTGTAGCCACTATTCACCACAGTTTGGATAAAACCATGCTTGGACTCACCGGGATTTAGCTTCTTTCGGATTTGCCTAGGCCTTGAAGGGAAAATTGTGCCGCCCAGGCGGAAAAAGAACCGTCGTTTGAGCAGGTTGACATTTTTCAAACAAGGCCTAGCCGCAGTGAACAGGCAAAAGCCAGGTTGATAGCGATGAACAGCTTGCCCTCTGCGCAGTTGTCCAATGCTATGCGGATGGTGTCCACCGTCCAAATCGTCGCTGCTTTTTCTTCTTTTTGGGGAGAAGCGCATCATCGAAAGGATTTTTCGGGATCATGTCCCACCGCACAGCTTAGTGGAACGCACACTGGAGCAGTTTACAGATTTTTTCAATGGTGTAGGGCGTCAGAAATTCCGTCCGTGCCTTGCGGGTTGGGGTGATAACCGGCGGTGCTTTGCAGTTCCATGATGAGCCGGTCCACCGCACGGCGGTTGGTGTCCTGTACATTGCAGTCGCTGATGATGGGGTTGATGTAGTTTTCAATCAGGCCGGCATTTGCCTTGTATACTGAAAGCCCACACCGCTTGGCGCCGTACACAGCAACGAAATCCTCCAGAAATCCGCTGACTATGATCGTGGAAAGCGGAATGAACGCGCCTTTGTTGATCCGGCTTTCCACCTCCGCCTTGCGGGCCAGCACCTGTTTCTTTGTGGGGTGAGTCTCCCACTTCTGCCGTTTAACGCCCTCGTTGTCGATGTACTCAGATAAGGGAAAATGATTTTCCCCGTTTTACAATGGATGCCATAAATTCTGCGGCTCCTTTCAGGTCTGATTTGACCCATCAAGTCAGTCATCAAAGGATTTTTTGAGATCCGAAGCCTTCTTCCGATGCGGACGGTTTTGAATACGCCCTGCGCACAGAGGTTGTACACAGAGCGTTTGCTTATGCCCAATATTCCAGCGGCCTCGGATACGGAATAACTCCTCTTTTCCGAGCCGGCTTCTGGATGGGATAGATATTTCTCAGCCACAGGTGTCCTCCTTTCTCTGTGGCTGGGCCAGAACCGCAGTATCCTTACAGAATGCGACTACACTTGCTCTGACCGCCATAACGAAGGAAATTACAGAAATTGCATTTTCCGCTTGCATTTCTCCACGATTCATGGTAAAATACCTATTGTTATCGTGCGATGCACAGTTTTTGATTTCGTTGGGCTGCGTTTTGTCCGCGGCCGCAGCGCATAGGAGGAAGTTATGAGCCCTGTTGTTATTACTGTCACCGTGATCCAGGTCATCGCAGCTGTGATTCTGGTCTTCTTCGTTCTGCTGCAGTCCGGCAAGAGCGAGGGGCTGTCCGGCGCCATCGCCGGTTCGTCTGAGTCCTTTATCAGCCGCAACAAGAGTCACACCTGGGACGCAAAGATCGCCAAGGCCACCAAGTGGGTCGCGGCGGTGTTCATCATCCTGACCTTTGTGCTCTCGCTGCTGTAAGTCCCACTTTCGCGCACCGCCGTCGGCACGGTTTTCACCGTGCCGGCGATTTCTATTCCAACTCCTCTGCCTGGACAATCTGTACGCCGGTATAATAGTGCGTTAAAATCGCCCGGAAGTCCGCGCCCGCCTGCGCCATAGCCTGGGCACCGTACTGGCTCATGCCCACCCGGTGTCCATAGCCGCAGGTGGTGAACACAATGGCGTGGTCCTCCACCGCCACGGTAAAGCGGGTAGAACGCAGGCCGAAGAGCCGCCGCAGCTCTGTCCCGGCCAGGACCGCGCCGCCGATCTCCATCTGGTCCACGCCGCCGCCAGCCGTCTCCGTCACGGCACCGAACCAACCCGCCGGCTGGCCCTCCAGCCGCGCTTCTGGCGCTTGGGCCTGGACCACGGCGCAGAAGGTCTCCAGATCCACGCGGACTGTATCGCCTTCATAGCGGTCCGTCTCGCCAGGGCTTTCCACCGGCCGCAGGTAGGGCACTTCCCCACCCCAGACCGCCGCCGCAGCCTCCGTGGATCCGCCGGAGGCGGAGAAATAGACCGCGTCGATCAGTGCACCATTGTAAACCGCCACCAGACCGTCAGTGCCAGCCACAGCCGCAGCGACTTTCTCCTCGCAGGCCGCCGCACCGCCGCCCAGCTTCTCCCGTACCTGCTCCGGCGGCAGATACTGCTGGCAGCAACGCCCGTCCCCGCAAACGTCCGCGTCCGCATGCTTGGGCGTGCTGCGCTGACGCAGCGTAAAGGTCCGCGCCGCCACGGTCTGAGCCTCCAGCGCCGCCGGCTCGAAGGACGGCGGCATCTCCCCCAGCACGACGCCGGTGAGGTAGACATCCAGCGGCAGCTCTACGATTTCCCCGCTGCTCTCCATGCGGACCATATAGTTTTCGTCGAAGCCCGCCGGTTCCCCTGCTGCGTCCGTCTCCGCCGCCGGCGCCATAGCCGGAGTTGGCGCAAGCACAGCTGCCGCCGCCGTCTCCTGCGGAACCGGCAGCGCCGGCCGGGCTCCGGCAGGCGTCAGCAACGCCATGCCGGCGGTCAGCAGCAGCGTCACTGCAAGGCATCCTGCAAAAATCGCTCGTTTCATGTGTACCTCCTTCATTTTGCAAATTTAGTATTCGTTTCATTCATTTCTGATGGCTTTGATATATAATTCGCTCGATAAAATAAATAATTTTTGTTGAAATTATTCTTAATTTCCCGGAAAATCCCGTTGACTGCGATGATAATATCTGTTATAATGATTTTAAAACCATGACGGAGATGAATGATATGAGCAACATTGATGCAAATTACCTGGAAATCAACGAGTACATACGCCGCCTGTTCACCGGGATCAACAGCAGCACCACCGCCGCCATGACCAAGATGATGCGCGACGACGTGGACGTCAAGCGCGGCCTGCGCAACGCCGACGGTACCGGCGTTATGATCGGCTATACCCAGATCGGCAACGTCCTGGGCTACTCCATGCTCGACGGCGAACGCGTGCCCATGGAGGGCCGTCTCTCCTACCGCGGCTTTGACCTGGTCGACCTGATCGAGGGCTACCAGCGGGAAAACCGCTACGGCTTTGAGGAGGTCTGCTACCTGCTGCTCATGGGCCGCCTGCCCGGCAACGAGGAGCTGGAGCAGTTCCGCAGCTTCCTCCACGCCTCCATGGCTCTGCCCAATCACTTCACCGAGGATATGATCCTCAAAAACCCCTCCGGCGAGATCATGAACCAGCTGGGCCGCGCGGTGCTGGCGCTCTATTCCAATGACCCCGACCCCGCCAATTCCTCCCTGGAGAATATCGTCCGTCAGTGCTTCCAGCTGATTGCCCGCTTCCCCACCATCATCGCCAACGCCTACGCGGTGAAGCGGCACTACTTCAATAACGCCAGCCTCTACCTCCACCGCCCGGTGAAGGGCCTGTCCATCGCGGAGAACTTCCTCCGGGCCATCCGGCCGGATAAGCAGTACACCCAGGACGAGGCGCGGCTGCTGGACCTGTGCCTCATCGCCCACGCCGAGCACGGCGGCGGCAACAACTCCACCTTCACCTGCCGCGTGCTCTCCTCCACCGGCACCGACACCTATTCGGCCATCTCCGCCGCCGTCGGCTCCCTGAAGGGGCCCAAGCACGGCGGTGCCAACAACCAGGTCATGCGCCAGTTCCAGGAGATCAAGGACCACGTACAGAACTGGAACGACGAGGGGCAGGTGGCCGACTACCTCCGCAGGATCCTCCGCAAGGAGGCCAGCGACGGCACCGGCCTGATCTACGGCATGGGCCACGCCATTTACACTCTCTCCGACCCCCGCGCGGCGATGCTCAAAAAGTACGCCCGCGCTCTGGCCGACAAGACCGAGCGCTCCGATGAGCTGGACCTGATGGAGACCATTGAGCGCCTGACGCCTCACCTCTTCGCCGAGGTCACCGGCAAGGAGAAGGTCATGTGCGCCAACGTGGATTTGTACTCGGGCCTAATCTACAAGATGCTGAACATCCCCCAGGAGCTGTTCACCCCGGTGTTTGCCATGGCGCGCATCCCCGGCTGGTGCGCCCACCGCATTGAGGAGGTGGTCACTGGCGGTCGTATCATGCGTCCGGCCTACAAGGCAGTGTTCCAACACCAGGATTATATTCCGCTCAAGGACCGGCAATGACCGAAAAAATGGCCGCAGTGCAATGCACCGCGGTCGTTTTTTATCTGTTTACAGCAATTCCACGGCGCAGCCGGGATACGCCTGCTCCCGGAACACCAGCTCCCATTCCACGCGGTCCACCGGCGCAAAGTGCAGGGCCGAGCAGGCCGTGTACGCAGAACCAACCGTTCTGGAGCCAAACAAAACCGCCGTCGGGCCGTCCGTGCCGCCGATGATGCCGATGGAAGGCGCCGCCGTGACGACACCCTTCTGGCGGGGCGCGTCATTCTCCAGGACGTCGCGGACCTGGCAAATGCCCGCCGGCAGGTCCGGCATCAGGCGGTAGGTCAGGGCAGTGCAGTGGGTGGGATACATGAATTCGTCATCCGGCAGGCCCTCCACGGTCTCTGGCTGGCTGTCCAGGACCGTCAGGGTGTGGGCCGTGCCGGAGATCGGAAGGATAAATTCCACGGTATCGCCAGCCGCCGGATTGCAAAAGCACGGTCCCGGCCGCGGACGCGGCTCGTCCTCCAGCAGAAAGCGGAGGCTCCGGAGCTTCGGGCGGCGCCTGGTCGCCCAGGGAAACGACAGACGCCGGATGGACCAGGCCCGGGCCGGGTCCAGGCCGTAGTGCTCCACGACGCGGGCAGCATCCGGGTCCTGCGCCTCCTCGCAGCAGTCCGCCGCCAGCCACGCGAGGCCATAACCGTGCTGGTTTTCCGCCCGCCGTCCGTTGATCTCCGCCGCCGCGCGAACGTCCCATGCCAGCGGGTTTTCCATCTCCATCCGCATCTGCTCCGCCCGGGTGGGATACTGGACGCCGGACCAGCGCTCGGCAAAGGCCCGGATCTGCGCCGGGTCGGCCTCCATGCAGAGGTCCGCCACCAGCCCCTGGCCACAGGCGTAGACCGCCGGGACATAGCAGCGCCTGCCGCCCCAGTCAAATGCCTTTTCCACCTTGATCTCCTGCCCTTGCCGTCCCCGGCCGCCGCCCCAGAAGCCACCCTCGTAGGTCACAGCCCACGGCGGGTCCGGCGGCGGGTCCTCCGCCTCTGCCGCCGGCTGTAGGGCCGTGCAGTCCACCTCCGCCTGTACGGCGCGGAGGTATTCATAGGGCCGCTCCATGGCACGCAGCCGTAGCGCCCTGGCCAAGGCATCCAGCACCACCCGCTGCTCCGGCGTCACGGGGTTCTCCGCCAGGAAGGCGCCAAACTGCGCCGCGTCCCACCCGCTGGCCTGCTCCAAGGCCGCGGTGTGGCCGCAAGCCAGAAGCAATTGGAGAAAATCACTGAAATTTCTGGCCAGAACCTGTACATACTGCCCAGGCAGTGCCATGGGGCTGACGACAAACACCGCCTCGCCAAAACCCGGCACAAAGCAGTAGTGGATGCCGTCCACTCCCTCGCTGCCGATTATCTGCGCGCCGTCCGGGGTGCAGAAATACGGCGCAAAGTCCCCTGTCGGCCCCAGCCCCAGCGGCGAAAGGTCCAGCTCCAGGATCTTCGCCTCCTCATAGACGCTCATTGTGCGCGTTCCCTCCGGAAAAAGTACCGCGCCAGCAGCGCGCATCCGGCAATACCCAGACCGTAGGGCACCGCCGTCAGCAGCGCCGCCGACGGCGGCGCGCTGGCTCCGGCGCAGCGCCCGGCCCATTGCAGCGCACAGTATTGGTAGGCCGCCGCCGCGCACATCAGGTGCGACAGCGCCAGCGCCAGAACCGCGAACATGCGGCCCCACACTCTGCCATTTTTCATATTCAAATTCCTCCTTATTTTTTCCGTCGGAGCAGCGCAGCGCCTGCGCCCAGCAGCGCAAAGCACCCCGCGATCAGCAGCCCTGTCCCCCGCAGCGTCACCGAGCCGTCCAGCTGTGCCGCCGCCTCCGGACTCGCCAGCAGCAGTATGCCATACAGCAGCAGGCACAGCGTCCCCAGGAGGCACAGCGCCGCCCCCAGCTTCACGCCTGCCCGCCCAGGCGGGTCCGCCGCGGGCGGCGTCTTCAGGGGCGCCTCCCCAGTGAGCTGGTCCAGCGTGACGCCGAAAAAGGCACACATAGCCCGCAGCCTGTCCAGCTCCGGCGTGGCCTGACCAGTCTCCCATTTAGAGACGGACTGGCGCGAGACGCCCAGTGCCTCAGCCAGCTGCTCCTGTGAAAGCCCCCGGCCGCGCCGGAGGGCGGCGATGGTCTCGTGCAGCATCCGCTACCCCTCCTCTGTCCGCATTCTACCGCATTTTCCCTCCGACACGCCACCAACCCGCCTTGGAAATCCCGCAACCAGTGGTTGCAGCGACAAAAATACGGTATTTTTCGCACTCTATGATACACCATTTCTTCCATGCGCACAAGCGTAGATGGCTCAGATTTATATTTTATTATCTGCATAGAGAAACGGCATAGCCGCAGCTATACCGTTTCCCACAAAATCATTCTGATTCGTGTGTCATTTTCGCAGCCTCTGCCCGTTACTCCGCTTCCAGTACCACAGCGTCCTCCTGGGCGCGCAGGGTCATGCGGGAGATCGGATTTTGGAAGCTGTCGATGATCCGCTCCGCGATCTTGTCCTCAATTTCCTTCTGGATGGTGCGGCGGAGGTTCCGGGCGCCATAGGTGACGGAGTAGGACTTCTTCGTCAGGTAGTCCATCAGCTCCTCCGTCCACGTCAGTGCCACACCGCGTTCGGACAGGGCCTTTTGCAGCTCAACCAGCATGATGGCGGCGATGGCGCGGAAATTCTCCTCGGTGAGCTTGTTGAAGCAGATGATCTCGTCCACACGGTTCAAAAACTCCGGCCGCAGAAACTCGCCCAGGGCTTTCATGGCCTTCTCGCGGCTCTGCTCGCTCAGCGTCCGACCGAATCCCACCGAGCCGTCCTTCCGGTCGGACCCTGCGTTGGAGGTCATGACAATGATCGTATTTTCAAAGTTGACGTTCCGCCCCTGGGCGTCGGTGATATGGCCGTCGTCCAGAATTTGCAGCAGAATGTTCACAACGTCCGGGTGGGCCTTTTCCAGCTCATCAAAGAGGACCACCGAATAGGGCTTGCGGCGGATCTTCTCGGTCAGCTGACCTGCCTCGTCGTAGCCCACATATCCCGGCGGCGAGCCGATGATCTTAGAGACAGAATGCTTCTCCATATACTCCGACATATCCAGCCGGATCAGCGACTCCACCGAGTCGAACAGCTCGTCGGCCAGCCGCCGTACCAGCTCCGTTTTGCCCACGCCCGTGGAGCCGACGAAGATAAATGACACCGGCCGCTTTTTCACCGAGATGCCCACCCGATTGCGCCGGATGGCCGACGCCACGGCGGAGATCGCCTCGTCCTGCCCCACGATGTGGGCCTTGAGGCGGTCCTCCAGCGTCTTGAGCTGCTCGTACTCCTGAGCCTGAATCTTGCTGGCGGGAATTTTGGTCCAGAGCTCAATGATCCGGGCCAGGTTCTCCATGGTCAGCTGGGGCTTCGGCTCGGCGGCGAGGCGGTTGATCTCCTCCTCCACCTGGAGACAACGGCTGCGCAGCGTCGCCAGACGCTCGTAGTTCTCCTGATCGGCCTGCTCGGTGAGCATATTGATCTCGAAGTTGAGATCGTCCCGCTCCTTTTGCAGCGCCGCCAGCCGGGAAATGGACTTGCTGCGCAGATTCAGATCCGAGCACGCCTCGTCCAGCAGGTCGATGGCCTTGTCGGGCAGGAAGCGGTCGGTGATATACCGCTCAGAGAGCACCACAGTCTGCCGCGCGATCTCCTGCGGGACCACCACGCCGTGGTAGGTTTCATAATAGTGGGCGATGCCGCGGATGATCTCCATGGCCTCGTCCATGGTGGGCTCATTGACCGTCACCGGCTGAAAACGGCGCTCCAGGGCGGAGTCCTTCTCAATATACTTCCGGTACTCGGTGAAGGTGGTGGCGCCGATTACCTGGATCTCCCCCCGGGAGAGGGCGGGCTTGAGGATATTGGCCGCGTTCATGGATCCCTCGGCGTCGCCGGCGCCCACCAGGTTGTGGACCTCGTCGATGACCAGGATGATGTTGCCCAGCTTCTTGATCTCCTCAATGAGGCTCTTCATGCGGCTCTCAAACTGGCCTCGGAACTGCGTCCCGGCCACCAGGGCCGTCAGGTCCAGGAGATAGACCTCCTTATCCCGCAGCTTGAAGGGCACGTCGCCGGAGACGATCTTCTGGGCCAGGCCCTCAGCGATAGCCGTCTTGCCTACGCCCGGCTCACCGATGAGGCAGGGGTTGTTCTTCTGCCGGCGGTTTAAAATCTGTACTACCCGTTCCGTCTCCACCTCCCGGCCCACGATCCGGTCCAGTGCGCCGCTGCGGGCCCGCTGGGTGAGGTTGAGGCAATAGGAATCCAGAAACTTTTTCTTCTTGTCCCGCCGCTGGGGACTGCTCCCCTTCTCGCGGCTCTTCTCCGGCTCCGGCGGCTGGGGGGCCAGCTGTCCGCCGCCCTCGCGGTCGCCGCCGAAGAGCTTGTTGAGAAACGGAAAGGTGGCGGTGCGGCTCTCGATTTCCTCGCTGTCGTCCTCGGGTGTCTCGCCGCTCTCGCCGCTGCCAAACATACCCACCATCTCTTCCGTCAGATTGTCCAGGTCCTCGTCGGTGACGCCCATGCGCTTCATGATATCGTCCACCGGCTTGATGCCCAGCTGCTTGGCGCACTTGAGGCACAGACCCTGGTTGATGGTCTTGCCGCCTTCGATCTTGGTGATGAAAATCACCGCAACGTTTTTCTTGCAATTGGAACAAAGGGTCGGATGCATGGCCATTATCTCCTTATCCGAAATTCCGATTCTGTATTCTAGTTATACTATACTATCTCTTTTGAAAAATGCAATCACATTTTCGTGCCCTACGGCAAATAGAGCTGCGCCCCGCCGCTGCCCACCAGGATGGCCGTGCCGTCTCGGCGCATGGTCACATGGGAGGCGCCCAGGATCTCCTCTGTGGCGGCGTACTCCTTGAGCGCGGCGGTATAGATCACCAGCCGGTCGGCGGTCAGCACCGCCAGATAGTTCCCGGCGGCGGAGAGAGAGAGAATTTCCGTCCCCAAATACGCCTCGGCCAAGGTCTGCCCGGCCAAATCCACTGTGACCACGCTGCACCGGCTGCCCGCCTGAAACTCGTTGCGCGCCAGGGCCACAAAGCCGTTGCCCCCCAGGGCAAAATCGGTGAGGAATTCGCCGCCGTAGTCGCAGCTGCCCAGCTCCGCGCCCGTCTCGTCGAAAAAGCGGACCGTGCGCTCCCCCACCGTGCAGACGCGCTTCTGGGAGAGCACCTCGACGTCCAAAACCAGCTCGTTGCCCAGCGACACCGTAGCCAGCGGTTCCTCCCGCTCGGTGGAGAACAGCACCAGGCTGCTCTCGAACACCCCGCCGCTCTGCCCCACAGCCGCGGCGGCCAGCAGGGAGCCGTCGTCGGACACACTGCACAGCGGCAGGTACTGGCTGGAGGAATACCACTTGTAAATCTCCCGCATGGAGGCATCCATCACCGTCAGCACGGTCTTGTACCCGTTTCCGGCGTCGGCCCAGCAGATATAGTCACCGTCGGAGACGTCCAGGTCCAGCAGAGTGCCGCCGGCGTCCAGGTCCAGCGGCACCGCCCCGTCGGCGGTGGCAGCACAGATTGCGGTCCTGCCCACGTCCCAGGCCACCGCCAGCTCGCTGCCCACAGCCAGCTGCGGCCCCCGGAGGGTCTTGGCAACGCCCGTGAGCTGCTCGCCGTTGGGGCCGTACACGTCCAGCCCCGCCACTGAGGCCACCGCAAGCCCGTCGCCCAGGGCCTCGCCCACGTTGGCGCTGTGGGCGTCAAAGGTATAGGTCCCGTAGCCCTCGCCGCGGACGGTCATATAGGTGAAATAGCGCCGGATGCGGTCCAGATTCAGCCTGTCCCGGAACAGCACCGCCAGCACCACCGCCAGCACTGCCAGCACAATGACACAGAGTACCAGGATGCGCCGCCGGAGCTTTTTCTTTCTTTCCTTCTCCGGATAGAGCGGCGTCACCTTGTCAGACATCGAAAGCCACCTTTCCGTCGTCATACCACAGCTTTGTCAGATACAGCCCCCCCGGCGGGGCCGTCGGCCCCGCCGCGGTGCGGTCGCCCTGGGCCAGGATGTCCCCCAACTCCTCCGGGCGGAGCTTGCCCTCGGCGCAGTAGACCACGGTTCCCGCCATGGCCCGCGCCATGTTGTAGAGGAAGCCGTCGGCGCACACCCGCATGGAAATCAAGTCCCCCTGCCGCTCCACCTGGTAGTAGTAGACCGTCCGCACCGTGGTCTTGGTCTCGGTGCCCACGCTGCGCACCGCCGCGAAGTCGTGGGTCCCCACAAACTGCGTCCCCGCCGCCTGCATCACGGCCTCGTCCAGGCGCTTGGGATAGAACCACGCCCGGTTCACATAGAAGGGATCGCGGATGCGGGAGTTGTAAATGAGGTAGGTATACTCCTTGCGCACGCAGGAGCCGATGGCGTTGAAACCGTCGTGGACGTCCCGTGCGCCAGTGACCACAATGTCCTCCGGCAGGTGGGTATTGAGGGCGTAGGGCAGCCGGTCGGTGGGGATGCCGGAAGCGGTGTGGAAATTGGCCACATATTTTTTCGCGTGTACGCCGGCGTCGGTGCGGCCGCAGCCGGTCATTTTCACCGGGTGGCCCACCACCCGGGCCGCGGCCTGCTCCAGGGTCTCTGCCACGGTGATGTCCCGCTTCTGCACCTGCCAGCCGTGGTAGGCCGTGCCCAGGTACGTCAAAAACAGCGCAATGTTGCGCATGGCTCGCCCCCTAACCCGTCAGGCCCAGGGCCCGCAGCGCGATCACCGCCGCCAGCAGCCCCAGTCCCAATCCCAGCGCCAGCACGTCCCGCAGGGCGTAGCGCAGCTGCTTCATGCGGGTGCGGCCCTTGCCGCCCTGGTAGCAGCGGCACTCCATGGCCACCGCCAGCTCGTCCGCCCGCCGGAAGGCGCTGACAAACAGCGGCACCAGGATCGGGATCAGTGCCTTGGCCCGCTGGATGAGGTTGCCGGACTCAAAGTCCGCTCCCCTCGCCTTCTGCGCCGACATGATCTTGTCCGTCTCCTCGATGAGGGTGGGGATGAACCGGAGGGCGATACACATCATCATGGACAGCTCATGCACTGGCACCTTGATTCGCTTGAGAGGCCCCAGCAGCAGCTCCAGCCCGTCGGTCAGGGCGATGGGCGAGGTGGTGTAGGTCAGAAGGAACGTACCGGTGATCAGCATCACGATGCGCCAGATCATGAAAATGGCGCTGGCGACGCCCTCTCTGGTAATAGTGAAGATCCAAAACGACGCCAGTTCCTCACCTGGGGTGTAGAGCAGGTTCAGAATGCCCGTCAGGCAGATGATCAGCAGCAGGGGCTTCAGCCCCTTCAAAATCACGCTGGGCCGGATGCGGGAGAGCACCAGCGCCGCCGCCAGAAACGCAAACACCAATAGATATCCAAAGAGGCCCTTGGCCGTGAACAGCGCTGCAATATAGACGATGACCAGCAGCAGCTTCGTCCGGGGGTCCAGTCGGTGGACCACCGTATTGCCGGGAAAATACTGGCCGATGGTGATATCCTTCAGCATCTCCCGTCCTCCCTTCTCAGGGCCAGGAGCACGTCACGGGCCTGCTCGATGGTGTACACCGCCGTGTCCAAGTCCAGCCCCAGCCGGCGCAGGCGCAGAAAGACGCTTGTCACCTGTGGCACGTCAAGGCCCATGCGCTCCAGCTCTTCCGCCCGGGTAAAGACCTCCCGGGGCGTGCCGGACATGGCCACACGGCCGTGGTTCATCACATACAGCCGATCCACGTTGGAGGCTACCTCGTCCATGGAATGGCTGACCATCAGGATGGCGGCGTGCTGGGCCTGCTGGTAGTCGCGGATATTCTGGAGCACGCTGTCGCGGCCCTGGGGGTCCAGGCCCGCCGTAGGCTCGTCCAGGATCAGCACGTCCGGCTCCATGGCGATGACGCCGGCAATGGCCGCGCGGCGCTTCTGCCCGCCGGAGAGGTCGAAGGGCGATTTCTCCAGCTCCGCCTCCCCCAGGCCCACGAAGCCCGCAGCCCGCAGCACCCGGCGGCGGACCTCCGCCTCGTCCAGGCCCATGTTCTTCGGCCCGAAAGCAATGTCGCGGAACACCGTCTCCTCAAAGAGCTGGTACTCCGGGTACTGGAACACCAGGCCCACCCTGAACCGGATCTGCCGGGTGAACGCCTTGTCCTTCCAGATATCCTCCCCACCGAACAGTACCTGTCCCGCCGAGGGCTTCAAAAGCCCGTTAAGGTGCTGAATAAAGGTGGACTTGCCCGAGCCCGTGTGGCCGATAATGCCTACGAACTCCCCCGGCTCCGCCGAAAAGTTCACGGCCTCCAGCGCCGTGCGCTCGAAGGGGGTGCCGGGGCTGTAAATATGTGTCAGTTCCTTTGTCTCAATGATCGGGGCCAATGTTGTATCCTCCGCGTCTCTAGCTTTCCAGCGCCTGGAAAATAGCCTGGGCGCATTCCTCCACCGAGAGCGCGTCCAGCGGCAGGTCCATGCCCGCCTGGTTCAGCGCGCGGAGCAGCAGCGTGGTCTCCGGCGCAGTCAGCGCCGCCGCGCGCAGCAGCTCCACCTGGGGAAAGACCTCCTTGGGCGTTCCGTCGGCCAGGATACCGCCGTCGGACATCACCACCACCCGGTCGGCGTCCGCCGCCTCGGGCATATGGTGGGTGATGAGCACCACTGTGACGCCCTGCTCCCGGTTGAGCCGGTGAACAGTCTCCAGCACCTCCCGCCGCCCCTGGGGGTCCAGCATGGCGGTGGGCTCGTCCAGGACGATGCACCTCGGCAGCATGGCCACCACGCCAGCGATGGCCACCCGTTGCTTCTGCCCGCCGGACAGCAGATGCGGCGCGTGGTCCCGGAACTCATACATTCCCACCATCCTCAGCGCCTCGTCCACCCGCCGCCGGATTTCCACCGGCTCCACACCCAGGTTCTCCGGCGCAAAGGCCACGTCCTCCTCCACCACGTTGGAGACGATCTGATTGTCCGGATTCTGGAACACCATGCCCACCGCCCGGCGGATGGGGATCAAATTCTCCTCCGCAGCGGTGTCCATACCGTAGACGTGGACCGTGCCGCCGGCGGGCAGGAGGATGGCGTTGAAATGCTTGGCCAGGGTCGATTTTCCGCAGCCGTTGCGGCCTAAAACTGCCACAAAGCTCCCCGGCTCCACCGAAAAGTCCAAATTTTCAAAAATCTGCGTCTTTTCCCCGCTCTCCGGGTCCTCGTAGGCGTAGGACAGCCGCTGGGCTGAAATGGCATAATCCATGCTCTCACTCCTCCGTCCCGCTGGTCCACCGTCCGGCCGCGCCGCAGGGCAGCGCCAGTCCGGAGGCGCGCACCGGCAGACCCAGCTCATCCGAGACCGTCCCGCCGCCAAAGCGCGAGGCCACCACTGTGTCCAGCAGGTAGGTCAGCACCGAGGGCGCCAGGCCCGTAGTGTAAGAATTGATGATGAAAAACTGTGGTTTGTCCGAGAGGACACCGGAAACCAGCCGCAAAAATGGGTAAAGGTCCTTCTCCAGCTTCCAGACCTCCCCGGAGGGTCCGCGCCCGTAGGACGGCGGGTCCATGATTACCGCGTCGTAGCGCCGTCCCCGTTTGATCTCCCGCTCGATGAACTTGGCGCAGTCGTCCACGATCCAGCGGATGGGCGCGCGCTCCAGCCCGGAGGCCCGGGCGTTCTCCCTGGCCCAGGCCACCATACCCCGGGCGGCGTCCACATGGCACACCGAGGCCCCGGCGCTGGCAGCGGCCAGCGTGGCGCCGCCGGTATAGGCGAACAGGTTCAAAACCTGCAAAGGCCGCCCCGCCCGCTGCACCTGCCGGCGGATAAAGTCCCAGTTGGCCGCCTGTTCGGGAAAGACGCCGGTATGCTTGAAGTTCATGGGCTTGACCTGGAAGGTCAGCGGCCCGTAATGGAGGTCCCAGTGCTCCGGCAGGCGGTGGGCGGACCACCGGCCGCCACCTGCGCTGCTGCGGGCGTAGCGCGCGTCAAAGTCCCGCCATCGGGGGTCCTTTTTCGGCGTGCTCCAGATCACCTGGGGGTCGGGCCGGACCAGGACGTAGCTCCCCCAGCGCTCCAGCTTCTCGCCGTCAGAGGCGTCGAGCACCTCATAGTCGTTCCATTGCGAAGATATCCACATGGCGTTCTCTTTCTCCTCGTTTCTCAATCATCGGGAATCTCGCCGTGGTCCCCCGGGTCATCGATGCCCGGCTCGCCCATCCACGGGTCCACCGGCCCAATGGGATCAATGGGGCCAATAGGCTGGATCGGGTCGATATAGCCCGGATCGCCCGTCTGCCCTGGGTCGCCCGTCTGTCCGGGATGCTCGATCTGGCTGGGATCGTCCGCCTCCTGCCCCTCGGGGTTCTCCGGATCCAGGATGCCGGTGCCATTGGGCTCCTCCTCTTCTTCCTCCGGCGGAAGGCTCTCCTCGTTGTGCTCGGTGCAGGGCAGGCCCAGCACCTCGCCGGTGGGGCTGAGGGCCGGGAACATCCCCCTGGGGAACGTATTTTCATCGTAAACCACATACTGCTGGTCCGCCACCACCACGCCCGACTCCGGGAACGCGCGCATCAGCTGCAAGAGACCGATCTTGTGGGTGGTATTGCCCTCCACCTGCTTGCAGAACTTGTTGACGGCGTTGCCGGACCCGTCGCAGATCTCCACCATGGTGTGTACGCCGCAGTATTCCCCCGGCGCGTCGTCCAAAGCCAGCAGGCCCTTGACCACGCGGCTGCCGCGGGGATCTGCCTTGCACGCCTCGGTAGCCAGCAGGCCGCTGTCGCGGCAGTAGGTGCACTCCACCACGTCGCCCGGCTGGCGGAATTCCCGCCGCTCCAGATTCTCGTGAACGCCGCCCATCACCCGCTGCCACAGGTACGCCGCCGGGTTCGGCCCCGACTCGGTGAGGATCACTTCCTCCGGCGCGTCGTAGCCGCACCAGACCGCGGCGGTATAGTAGGGCGTGTAGCCGCAGAACCAGCGGTCAAAATCACTGGTGGTGGTGCCGGTCTTGCCGGCCACGGGCATATTCTCCAGCTTCCCCGGCTGGCCGGTGCCGGTCTCCACGGCGTTTTGGAGCAGGTACGTCATATACCACGCCGCCCGCTCGCTGACCGCCTGGACGCTCTCTTGGGTGTTGTCCAGTACTGTCTCCTCCCGGCCGTCCACCGTCCGGGTCACCCGGGTGTAGGTGCGGGCGGAGCGGTACTCGCCCTGGTTGGCGTAGGCTGCATAGGCCGCGGCCATATCCTGGATGGTGACGCCCCGGGTGAGGCCGCCCAGGGCCAGGGGGGCGTAGTCCAGGTCGGTGTAGGACGCGCCGTTGATAACCGCGGACTCCTCCAGGGTATCCAGCCCCAGCTTCTCCCGGGCGAACTGGAAACTGTAATTCAACCCCAGGTCCGAGAGGACCTTCACCGCCACGGTATTGGTGGAGAGGCCCACGGCGGAATTGATGGTAATCAGGCCGCGGTAGGCATTGTCGGTGTTTTTGGGCCAGCGCCCGCCCTCGAAGGTGAAGGGCGTGTCGTCGTAGACCGACGCCGGGGTAATGAGTCCCTGGTCCAGAGCTGGGCCGTAGACCGTCAGGGGTTTGATGGTGGAGCCGGGGGACAGCAGCGCCTGGGTAGCGCGGCTGTAGGTAAGGCTGCCGGTCTTCTCCCCCACGCCGCCGGCCACCGCCACCAGGTCGCCCGTGGCGTTGTCGATCACCGCGATGCCCGACTGGAGCTGCTGGGCGCTCTCAGTCTTGGGGATGTTCTCCAGGTTTTCATAGACCGCGTCCACCTTAGCCTGGACCTCCGGGTCCAGGGTGCAGTAGATGGAGTAGCCGCCGGAGCGGACCATCTGCTCGGCGATCTGCTCGCTGTAGCCGAAGCGGGCGCGCAGGTCCGCGGTAACGTCGCGGACCACCTGATCGACAAAATAGGAGTAGTATTCGCTCTCCCCGTCGTCCTGTCCGCTGGTGTTGCGGAACACCAGCTTCTGGTTCACCGCGGCGCGGTAGTCCTGCTCGGAGAGGATATAGCCCTGGTCGTACATCTCAAAGAGCACGGTCTTCTGCCGCTCCCGGTTCTTTTCCTCGTTGATATAGGGGTCGTAGATGGAGGGGTTGTTGGTGATGGAGATAAGGCTGGCGCACTCGGCGGTGGTCAGCTCCCACACATTCTTGCCGAAATACACCCGGGACGCGCTCTGCACACCATAGCAGCCCTCGCCGAGGTAGATGGTGTTGAGGTACCACGTCAAAATCTCCTGCTTGGAGTGGCTGGTCTCAAACTCCAGCGCGCTGAAAATTTCCACCAGCTTCCGCCGAACCGTGACCTCGTCCCGCCCGGTGGCGTTCTTGATCAGCTGCTGTGTCAGGGTGGACGCACCGTAGGTGGAGTCGCCGCCGATGAACATATTCACGCTGGCGCTGGCCGTGCGCAGCCAGTCCACGCCGTGATGCTCATAGAACCGCTTGTCCTCGATGGCGACGCAGGCGTTGATAAGGTCCTTGGGAATTTTATCATAGGTGACCCAGGTGCGGTTCTCCGTACCGTAGAGCTGCATCAGCTCCACGTCCTGGCCCGTCCCGGGGTCCGTGTAGTAGATGACACTGGTCTGGTCCAGCACGATATCGTCCAGGTCTACAGTGGTCTGCTGGGAGAGATCCTCCTGGACATACTTGGCGAAGCGGCAGGCAAAGACCAGCGCCGTCAGGACGCCCACCAGCAGCACGGTCCCCAGGATCTTCCCCAGGACCGCAAAAATTTTTCCAATCACGAAAAAGACCCGGCGCGCCGTGGATCTTCCGCCTCTCTTCGGGCCGTCCGCCATGACCGTACCTCCCAAATATTCCAAAATTCCCGCCTCCGGCGGGAGGAAATCTGTCACATTTTCCCGCGGCGGCCCCAGCCGCCCCCATGATAGAACCATTATAGCACACCTGTCAACGACAATTGTTACGAAACTATCACCAAAACGCAGATAGTTTCAAAAACTTTGGACACACTGATACCGAGGTGACGAGCATGAGGCGTTCTCTGGTTCTGTACCTGCTGGCTGCAGCGCTGCTGGCCGCGCCGCCCTACACCATGACCCACCGCCAGGGCTTCATCGCCGTGCGGGAGAACGAGGGCGGCCAGTGGGTTTACTGTTCGGAAATCCCCGTCGAAGCCCTGGCTTCCCGGGACCAGCTGCTCCTGGAACTGGGACTGGGACTGTACAATCGGGCAGATTTCACAAGAGCGGTGGAAGATTTTTGTTCTTAGCGTCGAAAAGGAGTTTACGATTTCCTCTTGATTTTCTCGGCCGGTGCGATTAAAATGGTAGCAACAACAGAGAAAGCGGAGGTCTCCCATGGAGCAGCAGTTTGGCGACGATCTGATCACCATCACCGACGAGGACGGCGTGGAATACGAGCTGGAGATCCTGGCCCGGCTGGAATACCAGGGCGCGGAGTACCTGGCCCTGACGCCCGCCGGCGCGGAAGAGGCTGAGGAGATGGAAGTGAGCATCCTCAGGGCCGCCGTGGAGGACGGCGAGGAGCTGTTGCTGGCGGTGGAGGACGATCAGGAGCTGGAGAATGTCTACAGCGCCCTGATGGACCTCATCTACGAGGATGCGGACACGGAGGAGGCGTAGCCTTTCTCTCCCTGCTTGGTGCGTGATGGGCTCATTTAGACCCACAACATTGATCCGGGACGCTCTACTTCCCGCGTGAATTGCAGGCCTCCCGTCCCCGGTCCGGCCGGGAACGGAAGTTGGAAGCAGCGAAGCGCGCGAGAGGCGACCCACCTGCCCGAAAGTGCAGGTTATAACTGAGTTCACACGGCCAAAGCGGGGTTTCTAACAAGCCATGAGCCTGCCGGGGGTGTTTTGCCCGCCGGCAGGCTCTTTTCGCCTTTTTCGATAAAAGCCTTGCAAGGTCCGGCCGAATGGCATATAATAAGCCCCATATGGCATATGCCCCACTTCTGCACATGAGAGGAAGGAATTTTTATGAGTGCATCCCAACAAAAGAAAAACCGCAGGGCGGAACCGGCGCAGGCCTCCCCCAAGGCTCCGCAGAAGCAGCCCAGCCGCGCGCCCTGGATCTTAGGCGGCATCGGCGCGGTGCTGCTGCTGGTTCTGGCTGTGTTCTTCGCAGTCTGGAACTCCGGCTTCTTCGTCCGCCACGCCACCGCCGTAACCGTGGGCAGCCACCAGCTCTCCCCGGCGGAATACAACTACTTTTATCAGAACGTCTACTACAACAGCGGCGCGCAGTATATGACTGACACCTCCATCTCCCTGGACCAGCAGATCTATGACGAGGAATCCGGCCTCACCTGGGGCGGCTATCTCCACCAGGAGACCCTGCGCGCCATCGCCACCAACTATGCCGTCTATGACGAGGCCCTGGCCAACGGCTTCACCCTCTCCCAGGCGGATATCGACCTGGTGGAGGCGGACATTGCCAATATCGCCCTCAGCGCCGCGTCCAGCAACACCTCCCTCAACGGTTATCTCGCCGCTGTCTACGGCCCCGGCTGCAATGAGGACACCTTCCGGGACTACGCCCTGATGATGCAGACTGTCAGCGCTTATCAGACCCATTACGCCGAGAATCTCACCTATGAGGCCGCGGCGCTGGACGCTTACTATGCCGAGCACGCCGGCGAGATCGACACCGTCACCTACCGCTCCTACAGCTGCGGCGAGGATGAATCTCTGGCCCAGGAGCTCAAGGACAGCGGCGATGAGGAGACCTTCGCCGCCGTGGCCATGAACGCCGCCGGCTCGGAGAGCGACAGCACCGAGCGCTACGCCAGCGCCAAGGCCAGCCTCCCCGCCGCCTGCCGCGACTGGCTCACCGACCCGGCCCGCCAGTACGGCGACACCGAGACCTTCGAGGAGAACGGCAGCTGGACCGCCGTGATGTTCCTCCGCGACGACAGCCAGTACAACGAACGGCCCACCGTCAATGTCCGCCACATCCTCATCCGGGACGGCGGCGAAACCACCGCCCAGGCGGTGCTGGACGAGTACCTGGCCGGCGAGCAGACCGAGGACGCTTTCGCGGAGCTGGCCCGGACCTACACCGCCGACTCCAACGCCGAGGAGGGCGGCCTCTATGAGGGCGTCTACCCCGGGCAAATGCTCCGCCCCTTCAACGACTGGTGCTTCGACCCCGCCCGCCAGCCGGGCGATACGGACATCGTTACCACCATTTACGGCCAGCATGTGATGTACTTCGTGGGCGAGGGTTCGGACACCTGCGTCCACGCGCGGACGGCGGAGGCTCTGCGCTCGGAGGATTACGCTGCCTGGGTGAGCGGCTTTGACGGCAGGCTGACGGCGTCGGCGCAGTCCTTCGGCATGCGCTTCACCGCCGGCCGCTGAGGAAGGCAGGTCTGACCGATGGGTGCATCCAGATCCAAACGTGAGCGCCGCAGCGCGCAGAGCCTCCCCGACCAGCCGGCGCCGCGCCGCAGCCGCTGGATCGCCGTGACCGCGGTAGTCCTGGTTCTGGCGCTGCTGGCCGCGGGCATCACGCTGATGGCCACCGGCTTTTTGGCTGCCCACGTCACCGCCGCCTCCGTGGCGGGTCATGAGCTCACCGGCGCAATGTTCAGCTACTTCTACCGCGACGCCTACAACACCTTCGCCAGCCAGAACCCCATGGCCGCCCAGACCATCGACCCTACCCTCCCCTTCGACCAGCAGGTCTACAACCAGGAGCAGAACATGACCTGGGCTGACTACTTCCTGGACGAGGCCGCCAAGACGGCGGCGGACACCCTCCGTGTCTACGACGCGGCCATGGCCGCTGGCTTCACCCTCAGCGAGACGTCGGAGCAGACCCTGGAGAGCAATCGGACCAGCCTGGAGTCCATCGCCTCTCTGATGCCCAGCTACGCCGACGGCGACGCCTATATCCGCGCCTCCTACGGCCGCGGCTGCGACGTGGACAGTTATTTGGAGTATGCCCGCATCCGCACCATCGCCAACGACTTCGCCGAGCAGTACCGCGCAGACCTCTCCTACAGCGCCGAGACCATCCAGGCCACCTATGCGGCCAATCCCCAGGATTTTGACACGGTTTCCTATAAAATCTTCTATTCCAGCGTTGTTGTCGGCAAAAACGACGACGGTACTGTCCAGGCCGACATGGACGCCTCCCGGGCCAACGCCGAGCGGATGGCCGAGGAATGCCGGGGCGACATCGACCGCTTCAACGAGATGACCGTGGAGCTGGCCGCGGAGTCCAAAAAATCCACCTATTCCGACCCCAATTTCTCCCTCCGGGAGGACACCACCGTCTCCTCAGCCAATGAGATCCTGCGGGATTGGCTGGCTGACCCGGCCCGGCAGTACGGCGACACCGTCTGCCTCCAGGCCGACGAGCGGGGCTACTACGTGGGCTTTTTCATCGACTATAAGGACAACAGCTTCCCGCTGGCCTCCCTCCGTGCCATCGCTTTCCGCGCCTACGCCAGCGAGGACAACCCCGACGATCCTGACGGCATGAAAGCCGCCCTCGCCCGCGGTCAGGAGGCCTTCGACACCTTTGAGGCCGGCGCGCGCACCGCCGAGGCCTTCGATGCCCTGGCGGAGGGAAAGACCTCCTACGATCCGGTTTACGCCCCCTATCTGCCGGGTGATCTGGACGGCGCGGTGGACGACTGGTGCTACGACCAGGAGAGAAGCCCCGCCGACTACGCCCTGCTGCGGGGCAGTACGGGGTACTACCTTGTTTGGTTTGACGGCTATGACGGCGGCAGCTACCGGGACCATCTGGTGGACGAGCAGCTCCGCAGCGCAGACTACGACGCCTGGTACGAATCCGTGGCCTCCGGCGAACCGGCGCGGCTCCACGCCACCGGCGTGCTCTTCATGAGCAAGTGAGGCGGCCATGGAACAGGCCTTTTTGCGCGAGGCGATGCTCTTAGGACCCGAGGCCGTGGAGGCCCTGGGCCGGCGGCATGTGGCGGTGTTCGGCATCGGCGGCGTGGGCAGCTACTGCGCCGAGGCGCTGGTCCGCGCCGGCGTGGGAGCGCTGACCTTCGTGGACGACGACACGGTGGGCGAGACCAACCTCAACCGCCAGCTCATCGCCCTGCGCTCCACCCTGGGTCAGAACAAGGCCGAGGTCATGGCCCGCCGCGCCCTGGATATCCATCCGGACTGCCGCGTCACAGCCCTCCCCTTCCGCTACACTGAGGAAGCCAAGGCGCGCTTTTTCTCCGGCGCGCGGTACGACTACATTGTGGACGCCATCGACCTGGTCTCCTGCAAGCTGAGCCTGATTCTCACAGCCCGGTCCCTGGACATCCCCATCGTCAGTGCCATGGGCACCGGCAACAAGCTGGACCCCGGTCAATTCCGCATCACGGACATCTCTGAGACCGCCGCCTGCCCCCTGGCGCGGGTCATGCGCAAGGAGCTGCGCGCCCGGGGTGTGACGCGCCATACAGTTCTATACAGCCAGGAGCCGCCCGCCCAGCCCCTCCCACTGGAGTCCCCGCCGCCGGGCCGGCGCAGCATCCCGGCGTCGGTCTCCTGGGTTCCCTCCTGCGCGGGGCTGATGCTGGCAGGGTACGTGGTGCAGGCGCTTTTGAAAAAGGAGTGAATGGCATGGAACAGCGGGAACAGGCCCTCCGGCGGTGGTTCGCCATGTGGCTCCGCCAGGACGCCGCGGGTATCGAGGAGATCTTTGCCCCCGACGCGGTGTACGTGGAGAGCTGGGGGCCGGAATACCGAGGGCTTGAGAAAATCCGTCACTGGTTCTGGGAGTGGAACACCCGCGGTGTTGTGGAGCGGTGGGATATCCGCCAGTTTTTCCACAGAGGCGACCAGACCATCGTGGAATGGACCTTCCGCAACCGGATGCTGGACGGCCGCGTGGAGTCCTTTGACGGCCTCACCAAAACCATCTGGAACCGCGGCGGCCGCATCGTCTTTCTCCAGGAGTTCGGCTGCAACCAGAACCGCTACGACCCCTACCGCAACGGCCCCAAGCCCCAGTTCCGGGACGAGGCCGCGGCCTGGTTTTGAGATTGCTCCACGGGTATCTGCCTTGAAACAGCGATCAGTATTCTACTGATCGCTGTTTTTGTATGGTTCCGCCTCTCTCCGCAGTCGCTTTTCCTCCTGTTCCAGGAGCACTCGTCCCAATTCTGCATCCAGCCATTTCGTTTCCATCCAAACCGCATCGTCACATTCGGCCAGCAGGCTGATCCAGCCCAATGTCATTCCATCACGCGGCATTTTCCACGCCTTACTCTTCTCATCCACAATTTGCACACCCTTTCCCGCTTCCAAGATATGCCCAATATTGGGATATCACGCATATGCCCATTATAAGGGCATAATAGGTGCATGTAAAGGGGGTGAAGCCGTGATCTCATATGCGCCGCTCTGGGAAACCATGCGCCGGAAGGGCGTGACTACCTACGCGCTGCGGAAAAAACACCAGCTCGGCGGCGGCACCCTCCAGCGGCTCAAGGAGAATGACACGGTCTCTACCCACACGCTGGACCTGCTGTGCGAAATCCTGGACTGCCCCCTTTGGGAGATCGCGGAGTACCGGCCCAACGACTCCTGACGGCATAAAACACCGCTTTTGCGCCTGTTTTGACGCAAAAGCGGTATTTTTTCCTATTTGGACATCACCCGCACCGTCACGCCATCCTCCGCGGGGTCCACGGCGACGCTGCGGCGGTCCACCTCGCCGCGGAGCAGCAGCTCGGCCAGAGGGTCCTCCACGCCGCGCTGGATGGCGTGGCGCAGCGCCCGCGCGCCGCTCTCGCGGTCCTGGCAGCATCGGGCCAGGCTGCGGGGGGCCTCCCGGTGCACCTGGAGCGAAACCCCGGACCGCTGCGCCCGGCGGACCGTGTCGCCCAGAAGCTTTTCGGCAATGCCGGTCAGTTCCGCCTCGGTCAGCGGGTGGAATACTGCCACCGAGTCGATGCGCCCCAGGAATTCCGCCGGGAAGTGCTCGCGCAGGCATGCCTGAGCCCGATTCTCTTGCCCCGTCGGCGCAAAGCCCAGGCCGCCTCTCCCCTGCTGGCCGTTGCCCAGGTTGGAGGTCATGACGATCATGGTGTTCTTGAAATCCACAGTCCGGCCCAATGTGTCGGTGAGGATGCCGTCCTCCATGATTTGCAGCAGGATGCCGCACACATCCCGGTGGGCCTTCTCCAGCTCGTCAAAGAGGACGATAGAGTAGGGCCGGCGGCGTACCTTCTCCGTCAGCTCGCCGCCCTCGCCGTGGCCGACGTAGCCGGGAGGCGCGCCCACCAGACGGGAGACGGCGTGCTTTTCCATATACTCGCTCATATCCAGGCGGATGAGGGCATCGCGGCTGCCGTAGACCGCTTGGGCCAGGGCCTTGCACAGCTCCGTCTTGCCCACGCCCGAGGGACCCATGAACAGCATGGACGCAATGGGCCGCCGCCCGTCCGCCAGGCCCGAGCGCCCCCGCCGCACCGCCCGGGCCGCGGCGGCGACGGCATGCTCCTGGCCCACAACGCTGCGGCGCAGCTCCTGCTCCAGTCCCAGAAGGCGCTGCTTCTCCCCGCAGGTCAGCTGGCCCACGGGGATGCCGGTGCGCTCGGACACGGTCTCGGCGATGTCCTGGGCCGTGACCTTGCGGCTCCGGAGGACACCGCCCATCTGCCGCTGGACCAGGCTCTGGAGGCGGTCGCGCAGCTCGGCGGCCCGCTCGAAGCG
Organism: Oscillospiraceae bacterium; assembly: GCA_022792945.1. Classification (GTDB taxonomy): domain Bacteria; phylum Bacillota; class Clostridia; order Oscillospirales; family Oscillospiraceae; genus Avoscillospira_A. Next base: position 24,099 of record JAAWBZ010000074.1, read on the forward strand.
GTTGTCGCGGATGGCAGCGTCCAGCTCACGGCTGAGGCTGCGCTGGGTCTGCTCGGCGGGGTCGTGGCGGCGGAGGCCCGCCATTTTTGTCCGCGCCGCCCCCTCGTCCAGCAGGTCCACAGCCTTGTCCGGCAGGAATTTGTCCTGGAGGTACCGGCACGAGAGCGCCACCGCCGCGTCAATGGCGTCGTCGGCAATCTGGATATGGTGGTGCTGCTCCAGGCCGGGGCGCAGGCCCATGAGGATCTGCCGGGTCTCCTCCCGGCTGGGCTCCGGCACCGGCACCCGGCGAAAACGCCGCTCCAGCGCCGCGTCTTTCTCAATATACTTCCGGTACTCCTCCAGCGTCGTGGCGCCGATCACCTGGATCTCGCCCCGGCCCAGGGCCGGCTTCATCAGGTTGGAGGCGTCGATGGCCCCCTCCGCCGCGCCCGCGCCCACGATGGTGTGCAGCTCGTCGATGAAGAGAATCACGTTGCCGGCGCGGCGAATCTCCTGGATGATGTCGCGGATGCGCTCCTCAAATTCGCCCCGGTACTTGGTCCCGGCAATGACGCTGGCCATGTCCAGAGACATCAGGCGCTTGGTCCGCAGGGGTTCAGGCACCTGGCCCATGGCAATGCGCTGAGCCAGGCCCTCGACGATGGCTGTCTTGCCCACCCCAGGCTCGCCCACCAGGGCGGGATTGTTCTTCTGCTTGCGGCAGAGAATCTGCATCACCATGTCAATCTCCAGGTCCCTGCCGATAACCGGCTCCATGGCCGGCGCCTTCTCCACCAGATTTTCGCAAAATTGATCTACCAGTTTCGTAGCCGTCACCTGCTTTTCATCATTTTGTTCCTGCTGCGCGCGGATGCCAAGATACGCATCGGTGAACAGCGCGTCCATGCACACGCCGCAATGGGAGAGCAGCAGCGCCGCCGTGGAGCTCTGATCCCGGGCCATGGCCAGCAGCAGGTGCTCGGGCTGAACGGCCGCGCAGCCGGTGTCCCGCGCCTCGATGGCGGACGCGCCCAGCAGCCGCTGTGCCCGGGGCGTCAGCCCCTGGACCGGCCCGCCGGGCCGGCCCTGTCCGGTCCAGCCGGTGAGCGCGGCGCAGAGCGCCTCGGTCCGGATGCCTTCCCGCCGCAGGGCCGCCGCCGCACCGTCATAGCCGCCGGCCAGCGCCAGCAAAAGGTGCTCCGTTCCCACGTAGCTGTGTCCCCAGCCGCCCGCAATGGCCCGTGCCCGCAGAATAAGCCGCTCCACTGTCGGGCCGATCCAGTGCTCACGCAAAATACCGCCTCCGTTCTGCTGAAAATTTTTCCCAGGCGCGGAGATTTTATACATGGAAATGCTTCGGCTCACAGCCCCCCTTCCTGCCGCTGCCTATTGGAATTCCAACAAACCGTCCGGCACTTTTTTCGATATCTTTCGTCTGACAGTTTACAGAAGGCCCCAAAACGTGATATGATAAGGGCCAAGGCGCTTTGAGGCGCGCAAGGAGGAATGACGCAATGGCGAAGAATCAACAGTTTCCCGGACAGGACGCGATCCTGGAATGGCTTCAAACCATGCTGGAGAGCAAATCGGTCTCCTGGATTTTGACCATTATCATGCTGTCCGCCGCCTGGCCCATTGGGCTGATTCTTCTGTTCCGCACACTGAGCAACGGCTCGCTGCTCTCTCCCATCAAGCGCAGCCGCCGCAAAATCATCGACGTGGAGGCTACCGAGATTCACGAGACGCCGGAAAGGCCCGCGCCGCAGAAAAAAGCGCCGACCAAGCCGGCTGCGGCGCAGCGCCCCGTGACCCAGCCCGCCCACCGCACGCCTATTACCATCGGCAGGCACTGGGGCCGCTGGCTGATGATCGCCGGCGTTGCAATGGCCGGCTTCTTTGGCTTCTGTGTCGTCAACCGTATGGCGGACGCCCTGTTCTTTGGCGGCGATTTCGGCTCTTACCATTTTCTGCGGAAGCTTATGTACCTGACGGGCCTGACCGCCACGGGCCTGGTGCTGCTGGCCGTGGGCATCGGGCGGCGGCGCAAGGCGGGGCGCTACCGCCGGTATGTGACCCTGATCGGGCGGCAGGAGAGCCTGAATATCGACACCCTGGCCAAGGCCATGCCGGTCTCCTACCGCCGGGCCTGCGAGGATTTACAGGATATGCTGGAGGCGGGCTACCTGCCGGCCGGGTACATCGACGCGCTGGAGCACCGGATCGTCTTTTCCGAGGGCGGCATCCGGGAAAAGACGCCTCGGCCCGAGCCGGCTCCGGCCCCCGCGGCCAAGCCGGTGCGGGAGGACGACATCCTGGCGCAGATCCGGGCGGTCAATGACGACATCGCCGACGAGGCCATGAGCCGGAAGATCGACCGGATCGGCGAGATCACAGGAAAAATTCTGGACTACCAGAGAAAGAACCCGGATTCTGCGGCGGAGCTGCACAGCTTCCTCAACTACTACCTGCCCACAACGCTGAAGCTGCTGCGCGCCTACGCCCAGCTGGAGGCCCAGGGCGTGGAGGGCAAGAACATCCGCACGTCCAAGGCGCAGATTGAAGGGATGATGGACAAGGTTGTGGAGGGCTTCGAGCGGCAGCTGGATAAGCTGTTCCAACCCGACGCCGTGGACATCACCAGCGACATACAGGTGCTGGAGCAAATGCTGCAAAAGGACGGCCTGACCGACAGCGAGATTCTGTGGGCGGAGCCGTAAAGCAAACCGCCGGCCTTCAGGCCGGCGGTGCATTTTTTATCCGCGCATCCCCACTGGGACATATTTGGGACACCTCTGCGCCGTCATATGGCGCTCCAGGCGCGCGAAGCGGAGGATGCCGTTTTCAAACTCCAGCGGCGCAATGCCCTCGCCAATCAGCGGCGCGGCGTAGCGGACAAAGTCGTCTGTCACGTCGATCCGGTTCTCCGCGATCCAGCTCTCGGGCAGGAAGCGCTCCGAGTTGGCCACCACCCGCAGGGGGACCTTGTCGTACCGCACCCGGTACGCCGCGCCCGGCTCCCGCAGGATCGTCGCCATGTAGCCGCTCTCTCCCGCCAAGGCCAGGTCCGCGCCGTGGAGGCCCACCTCATACGCCTCCTGCACGTCCACCGGTGAGCGCTGCACCCCCGTGCACCGCTGCAAAACCCCCGGCACCTGGCAATTGGCGTAGCCCCGCGCCCGCAGCTTCACGCTGTTGAGGTAGTTCACGACCCCCTGGCAGGCGCTCTTCTGGCTGGCCCCGTACTCGATATGCCCGAAGCCGTCCACCCGCGCGCCGATATCGCCCACGTCAAAGCCCTCGTTGACCACCACGATGCACCGGCCTGACTCGTGCAGCTGCCGGTTCACGTTCTCCGCCAGGAACTCCAGAGAGTGACTGCACTCGGCAAGGTACAGCTGCAAGGGCATCTCCCGGCCCGGGTCCGCCAGGCGCGACGCCGCCGTCAGGAAGCCCGCCGCACGGCCCATGGCCTGGAACACCGACACGCACTCCGAGACACAGATGCCCCGGTTCTCTTCGTCCACCTCGCGGATCAGGTTTGCCCAGTACCGGGCAGCGCTGCCGTAGCCGGGGGTATGGTCGATGATAGTGCAGGCCTCGTCGCCCAGGTCGTTGTCGATGGTCTTGGGCACGCCCACCGCCACCAGCTCCAGCCCGGCCTGGCGGGCCAGCTCACTGACCTTGTCGGCGGTGTCCATGGAGTCGTTGCCGCCGATATAGAAGAAATAGCCGATGTCGTGAGCCTTAAAGACCTCCAGAATGCGGTCGAAGTCCTCTTCCCGGCCCGCTCCCAGCTTATAGCGGCAGGTACCGATGGCGCCGGAGGCCGGCGTGCTGCGCAGACGCGCAAGCTCCCGCGGGTCCTCCTGGCGCATGTCGATCAGCTCCTCCAGCAGCACGCCCTCGATGCCATGGCTGGCGCAGTAGACCTCCCGCATTTTGTCCGTCGCCGCAAGGCACCGCTCCAGTACGCCCTGCAATGAGGCGTTGATCACCGGCGACGGGCCGCCGCCCAGGCAGATCAGTGCATTTTTCGCTCCCATGGGGCAAATCCTCCTTGTTTTCGGTTTCGCCCCCTATTATAATACATCTGGCGCCGCTCCGCAAGCTACAACATTTCGTTTCCATACAGCCCGAAGGAGGCGAACACCGCCTCGGCGCAGTCGTCGTAGGCCGTGCCCTCCTCCTCGCGGACGGAGAAGATCAGGGCGTAGTAGTAATTCCCGTCGGCCACCAGCGATGCCTGGGAGAGGTAGCTCCCCTCGTCCGAGACCGACGCCCAGGCGAAGCGGTAGGCCGGCAGACCGAAGCGGCGCGTCTCCACCACGTCGATCTCGCCCTCACCAAAGCCCGACACCTGCCGCAGCGCCTCGTCCAGGTTGGGGGCGGTGACCACGTCGCTGAGGATCTCATACGCGCCGTCGGTCTGGACGTAGAGCTTCCGCCCCTCCTCCGACAACGGCTCCAGATCGGCGTCCTCCGGGACGCCGAAGATGATGATATACGGCTCCTCCGCCGGGGCCGAAACCTCCACGATCTCATCGTCCACCGTCTCCCACTGCACCTCCGCCTGGCACCCCGCCAGCAGCGCCGCCGCCAGACACAACACACACAAAGCACCGCTCTTTTTCACAAGAACACACCTCCAAGAAAGGATCTTTGACATGACGCTTCCTGAGAAACTACTTGTCTGCTATCTCCTTCTAATCAATGCGCTGGGCCTCCTTTTTATGTACGCGGACAAGCGCCGCGCCAAAAAACGCCGCCGCCGCATCCCCGAGGCGACGCTGATGGCCGTGGCCGCCCTGGGCGGCAGCCTCGGCAGCTGGGCGGGGATGTACGCTTTCCGCCACAAGACGCGCCATCCCAAGTTTTACCTGGGCGTGCCGGCCCTGCTGCTGGCCCAGGCAGCGCTGGGCTGGCTGCTGCTCCGGCAATAGAGGAGCGGCCCCGCAGTACGGGGCCGCTCTGGCGTATGGAAAATTCATTGCTTGGGCTTCAGCTTGGTTTTGTTGCCCTGCTCGTCCACCAGGTAGATGTTGTCCAGCTGCGCCCGCAGATTCCGGCGGACGCTGGCCAGGTACTCCTGCCGCAGCTGCGCCCGCTCCGCCTCCTCTGCCGGCGTCAGGCCCTCCGCCTTTGCCTTGCGCGCCAGGGCGTTGATCCGGTCGATCCTGCTCTGCTCCATGCTCACACATACCGGCGCAGCACCACGCCGTTCCTCCCTTTCTTCGTCGTTCCGCCCACCTCGGCCAGCTCCAGCCGGCCCAGGCCCCGAACGGTGATCTGGTCGCCCTGGGCCACCAGACGGTCCGGCTTCTCACAGGGGAGGTGGTTCACCGCCGCCTTCCCGCCGGTGATGTACGCCGCCGCCTTGGAGCGGCTCAGGCCGAACCCGGCCGCCGCCACACTGTCCAGCCGCAGCGCCGCCACGGTGTCGCGGATGGTTTTAGCCTGCGCCTCCGGCGGCTCCACCTGGTCCAGCGGCAGCGGCGAGAGATGCAGCCGCGTCCGGCCCGCCGACTCCAGGCTGCTCAGGATGTACGGCGCGATCTCCCTGGTCACCAAAAGGTCGCACCGGCCCGTTTGGACCAGGATGTCCCCCACTGCCTCCCGCTTGACGCCGCTGCCCATCAGCGCGCCGAGAAAGTCCCGGTGCGTCAGCCGGTCGCCCTCATAAAAGGCCGCCCGGACGGCGCAGACCGGCCCGTTTTCACCCAGAAGGTAATCCTCCAGCGTCAAATAGTCCGGCACACAGCAGCACACCGCCCGCTCCGCGCCATCATAGCCGCCGAAAAACCGAAGCGCCGCCTCCGGCAGCAAACGCTGCGCCAGCACCTGCTCCCGCCGGGAAAGAAAACAGGTGCTCCCCGGCACGTTCCGCTGCGCCGCGGCGGTCATCCGGTCGTAAATGCGCGCCAGGAGGATCCGGTCCTCCTCCGTCTCCGCCAGCCGCTCGATCCGCTGCCGCTTATCCAATGGCTCCGCCTCCGCCTCAGTATCCGTTCTGCCTCACTTCTACGTTTGTTCCATTATAGCACAAAACCGCCCGTTTGCCAAGTCTCAGGCAGCGGCCTGGCTGAGGCGCCAGATGGTCAGGCAGGCTTGCTGGCGGCTATAGGGAGCCTGAGGCGCGAAGCGGCCGTCCGGATAGCCCTCCATCACGCCCAGGGCGCTGACCTGCGCCACGGCTTCCCGGGCGTAGGAGGCCACCTGGTCCGCGTCGGCGAATGCGGCGGCCCCGCCGGCGTTCTCCAGCTCCAGGAGCGCTGCAGTACGGGCCAGCAGCGCCGCAGCCTCCTGACGGGTGATGGGGGCCTCCGGATCGAATACGCCGCCGCCGCGGCCCTGGACGATGCCCCACGCGGCGGCCCTCAGCACATCCCGGTCGGTACAGTCTGTGAACAGGACTGCCGCCGTCTCGCCGGCGGGGCGCATGCCTGCGGCAGTCAGCAGGCGCACCGCCAGCGCGGCGAACTCCCGCCGGTTCAGCGGCGCGTCATACCGGCCTTGCAGCTCCGGCGGAACCAGACCGTGGACAACGGCAGCGGAGACCTCGGCGTAGGCCCAGGGCGCCACTGCATCCATTTCCGGCGGCTGGGCGGCAAACTCCACTGCCTCGAAGCCATAGCGTCCGGCGCGCTCCGTTACAATCGCTCCCTCGGGCAGCACCGTTTGGCCGTCTTTGGGGAAGTAGAAGGACAGCGACGCGGCAACCGCCCGCTCCTCGCCCCAGCGGCTGACACAGCAGGTTTTTCCGTCCCGCACTGCCACGGCGCGGCCCTCGGAGAGGGGCGTGAGGCGGTCGTAGACAAAGGGCAGCAGGGTCTGCCCCGCCGTGTCGATCAGGCCGTACCGCCCGTCCCGGCGGGCCACGGCAGCTCCCTCGGAAAAGACGCTCAGCGCCTCGTACTGGAACGGCACCACCGTGCGGCCCGTCCGGTCAATCGCACCCCAGAGGCCGCTCTGGTCCCGGACAGCGGCGATGCCGCCGTAAAACACCCGGTGCTCCCCCTCTGGCTGGTACACGGCGTAGTCCGTGTACTGCGCCGGGACCGCCCAGGCGCCGCCGCGACCGATAAAGCCCCAAAGGACCGAGCCGCCCTCCGTCCGGACGCCGTGGGGCGCCAGCCCCTGGGAGAAGGGACGGAGCAGCGCGCCGTCAAAGTAGAGCGCCGCCGTGCCGTCCGTCCGCACATACGCCGTGCGGTCCGTGGGGACCACTGCGGCGGGGAACAGGCCGTCACCGCAGACCCCCGCCGCGGTGTAGCCGTTCAGCTCCACCCAGCGACCGGCACGGTCGAACACCAGATTCATGGACGCGTCCACGTCCACACAGCCGCTCAGGTTCACATAGCCGCCGTGATACGCCAGCGCCGGCCAGTCTGTCCGCGTTCCGGAAACCGTCTGCGCCTGCACATCCGTCAGGACCGGCCAGCCGTCGGCCCGTTCCACATAGGCCGGATACATCAGCGGCGTCCGCCGGTTCTCCTGGTCGATGGCGTACCACTGCCAGCCAGACGGTGTCTCCACCGCCGCCACCGCCAGCCCCTCGGAGAAGTCCCCGGCGTAGGCGTAGGCCGGAGCGATCACCATTTTACCCTGTGGGTCCACATACCCCCAGGTTCCGTTCTGCCGCACCGCGGCCAGGCCCTCGGAAAAGCCCCGGACCGCCTCGTATCGGTCTGGGACCGCCGCCTGCGCCGGAGCGCTCAGCAGCGCCGCTGCCAGCGCCAATCCCAGTACGCGGCGAAACAGCGCGCGTGAATTCATACGATCACATCCTTTGGTCGTTTTTTGTCCGCTGTCCCTAGGATGCCCAAAATTTGGAATTTTATAATTTGTGCGTCAGGGCTTGCCAAACGGCATTGTCTGCGCTATAATAGAACAAACGTTCGTAGTTCTTGAAAAGGAGGAACCGTCGTGGAAACTCGTCCCAATCTGCCCATCCAGGTCCTCAGCTTCTGCGGGACCGACGGACGGCTGCAGCCCCTCCGCTTCCGCCTGGAGGACGAGGAGCACCAGCTGCAGACCGTCTCCATCCAGGAGATCGTCAGCGTCAACGAGGTGCAGTACGTGGGGATCGAGGCGCTGGTGTTCCTGTGCAAGGCGCAGCTTGGCGGGCGCGAACGGCTGCTGGAGCTGCGCTACACCATCCGCACCCACCGCTGGGTGCTGCGACGGCTGGTATATTGAGCATGGCTGTGATCTTTCATGTGGACGTCAACAGCGCCTTTCTCTCCTGGACGGCGGCCTATCGCGTACTGGTGCTGGGCGAGACGGAGGACCTGCGGGAGATCCCCGCGGCGGTGTGCGGTGACCAGGAGGAACGGCACGGTATCGTCCTGGCCAAGAGCCTGCCGGCCAAGCGCCTGGGCGTCCGCACCGGCGAGCCACTGTTCCAGGCCCGGCGCAAGTGCCCCAGCCTGCGGGTGGTGCCGCCGGACTATGAGCTGTACGTCCAGGCATCGCGGCGGCTGATCGCGCTGCTGCGGGAGGTCTCCCCGGCGGTGGAGCAGTTCTCCGTGGACGAGGCCTGGGCCGATATGAGCGGCACGGCGGGACTTCACGGCTCGCCGGTGGCGGCGGCCTGCGCCCTCAAGGACCGCATCCGGAATCAGCTGGGCTTCACGGTTAACATCGGCGTCTCCTCCAACAAGCTCCTGGCCAAGATGGCCGGGGATTTTGAAAAGCCCGACAAGGTCCACACCCTCTTCTCAGAGGAAATCCCCGCCAAGCTCTGGCCCCTTCCCGTGCGCGGTCTCTTCTCCGTAGGCCCCGCCACGGAGGGGAAGCTCCGGCGCTACGGCATCGCCACCATCGGCGACCTGGCCCATACGGACCCCGCCTTCCTCCGCGGCAAGCTGGGGAAAAACGGCGAACGGCTGTGGCACATGGCCAACGGCCGCTGCGTTGATCCGGTCCGACCGGTCCCGGCCCGCAACAAGGGCTACGGCCACTCCGTCACCACCGCCGGCGATGTCACAGACCGCGCCGCCGCCCGACGGGTGCTGCTGTCTCTGTGCGAGACCGTTGGCATGCGGATGCGGCGGGACGGACAGCGGGGCATGTGTGTGGCAGTGCAGCTGCGCACGGCCCAATTTGTGGACTTCTCCCACCAATTGCAGCTGGATTCAGCCACCAACGTCACCGCCGAGCTCTACCGCGCCGCCTGCGCCGCCCTGGATGAGGCCTGGCCGGAGCGGCCGCCCCTGCGGCAGCTGGGCGTACAGGTCTCCCGCCTGCGCACCGACGGCGTCTACCGCCAGTACAGCATCTTTGACGGCGCGCGCTACGACCGGCTGGAAAAGGTGGACGCCGCCGTGGACGCCTTGCGGGAGAAATTCGGGGAGGAGGCCGTGTTCCGCGCCCGGTTCCTGGACCACCCCGCGTCCCACATGAGCGGCGGCCTCTCCCGCCACCGCCGCACCGGCGTCACAAAGGAGGTCCCCGAACGATGACCGTTTACCGGGAAATTCTGTGCCAATCCGCCTGCAACGAGGTCCACAGCCGCTTTCTGCCCTACCGCTGGGACCTGAACTGCTACCGCGGCTGCACCCACGGCTGCCGCTACTGCTTCGCCATGTACAGCCACGCCTATCTGGCCTCCGACGCCTTTTTCGGCGAGGTGTTCGTGAAAACCAATCTTCCCGACCGCCTGGAACGCTTCCTCCGCCGGCCGTCCTGGAGCCGCGAGGTCATCAACCTGGGCGGCGTCACCGACAACTACCAGCACGCGGAGGCCAAATACCGGCTGATGCCGGAGATTTTGAAGCTGCTGATCCGCTACCGGACGCCTTGCATCCTCTCCAGCAAGTCGGACCTGATCCTCCGGGACTTTGAGCTGATCGACCAGCTCTCCCGCCTGACCTACGTCAACATCGCCCAGACCGTCACCACCATGGACGAGTCCGTCCGGGCGCGGCTGGAGCCGGGCGGCGCGCCCTCGGCCCGGCGGATGGCGGTACTGCGGGCCTTCGCGGGGACCAACGCCTCGGTGGGCGTACACCTGATGCCCATGATCCCCCATCTTACCGACAGCGCGGCCAGCCTGGAGGCCGTCTATGCCGCCGCGAAGGAGGCCGGGGCGCAGTACGTCCTAGCCAACCCGCTGAACCTGCGCGGACGCACCCGAACAGCTTTTTTCCGCTTTCTCCGGGCCGATTTTCCGGGCCTGGAGCCGGAGCTGCGCGCCCTCTATGCCCAAGGCGGCCTGGATAAGACCTACCGCGCCGGCATGGCCCGCCGCGTCGCGGCCCTGCAGCAGCAGTACGGCCTGTCCGCCAACTATATGCGTTTCGCCCGGGAAAAAATGCCGCCGGCGGAGGATTTCCAGCAGCTGTCGCTGTTTTAAGACTTGACAGCGCCGCCCTTCTGCCCGTAAACTGATGGTATCCGACAGACGTAGGGGGATTTTGCATGGACGTTTTGATACTGGGCGGCGGAGCCAGCGGCATGATGGCCGCGCTGGCGGCGGCGGAGCGCGGCGCGCAGGTGACGCTGGTAGAGCGACAGTCCCGGCTGGGCCGGAAGCTGCTGGCCACCGGCAACGGCCGCTGCAACCTCTCCAACCTCCATACCGAACCTGCGCACTACCACGGGGCCAACCCGGATTTCTGCCGCGCGGCCCTGGAGGCCTTCGGCGCGGCGGAAACGCTGGCCTGGTTCCGCCGCCTGGGACTGATCACCGCGGCGGAGGCCTCGGGGCGGGTCTATCCCTTCTCCAATCAAGCCAACAGCGTGCTGGACGTGCTGCGCTTTGCCCTGGAGCGGCCTGAAATTCAAATTCACACCGGCTGCGAGGCCATCAGGCTCTGGACACGGCGGGACGGTTTCCTGCTCAAGACCACCGGCGGCGACTTCACAGCGCGGCGGCTGATCGTCGCCGCCGGCGGCGCGGCCGGCGGCAAGCTGGGCGGCACCACCGCGGGCTACGAGTTCCTCGAACGCCTGGGCCACCGGCGCACACCCCTCTTCCCTGCTCTGGTCCAGCTGGTGACCGAGGGTGCTGTCACCCGCGCGCTCAAGGGCGTCCGGGCCGAGGGGACCGTGGCGGTCCTCCGGGGCGGGCAGGAGATCGCCCGCAGCGCCGGAGAGCTCCAGTTCACCGAGTACGGTGTCAGCGGCCCGGCGGTGTTCGACATCTCCCGGATTGTCTCCACCGGCGGGCCGGGGCTGACGCTGCGGCTGGACCTGACGCCGCAGCTGAGCGAGTCCGAGCTTTTGGATATCCTGCGCGCAAAGCGCGCGCAGCTTCCCCAGCGCGCTGCTGGAGACCTGCTCACCGGCGTGGTCCACAACCGCCTGGGGCGCGTGCTGGTCAAAACGGTGGGTATCGCGGAGAGTACATCTATGGAGATACTTTCCGACAGTCAGTTGGCCGCCGTAGCCCGGGCGGTCAAGGGCTTTTCCCTGACCTGCGCCGGCACCCAAGGAATGGACTGTGCCCAGGTCACCGCCGGCGGCATAGAAACCCACGGTTTCGACCCTATGACTCTGGAGAGTCATAGAGTGCCCGGCGTATTCGCCTGTGGCGAGGTGCTGGACGTGGACGGCGACTGCGGCGGGTTCAATCTGCAATGGGCCTGGTCCTCGGGCCGTCTGGCGGGGCTGTCCGCCGCGGGAGAGGAGGCGCGGCCTTGATCCGGATTCGGGATTTGTCCCTGGCCCCCGGCCAGGGGGAGGCGGCGCTGCGTGCCCTGGCCGCCCGGGTGCTACGGGTGCGTGAGACGGATATTACGGCGCTGGAGGTGCGCAAAAAGTCCATCGACGCCCGACGGAAGGATGACGTGCGGGTGATCTACACCGTGGACGCGAGACTGAGGCAGGCTGAGGCACCGGCGCTGCACCGCCTGCGGGGCGAAAAAAAAGTGTCCGCCGCCGAATTCTATGAATACCGCGTTCCGCAGCCGGTCCGGCAGCCGGCGCACCGGCCTGTGGTGGCAGGCTTCGGTCCCGGCGGGATGTTCGCGGCGCTGGTGCTGGCCGAGGCGGGGCTGCGGCCCATCGTGCTGGAGCGCGGCCTGGATGCCGCGGCGCGAAAGCGGAAGGTGGAAGCCTTCTGGCGCACCGGCGTGCTGGACCCGGCGTGTAACGTGCAGTTCGGCGAGGGCGGAGCCGGGACATTCTCCGACGGCAAGCTGAATACCGGCATCAAAAACGAGCGCATCGGCTGGGTGCTGGAGCAGCTGGTCCTGGCCGGGGCGCGGCCGGACATCCGCACCGATGCCAAGCCCCATATCGGCACCGACGTACTGGTCACAGTGGTGCAGAACCTCCGGCGGCGGATAGAGGCGCTGGGGGGCGAGGTACGCTTTGGGTGCCGCCTGACCAGCCTGACCTGCGAAAACGGGCGGTTGGAGGCGGTGGAATATGAACAAATGGGGCAAATCTGTCCCCTCCCCTGCCGACAGCTGATTTTGGCCATCGGCCACAGCGCCCGGGACACCTTCGTCATGCTCCACCGCCTGGGCGTGCCCATGGCGCGCAAGCCTTTCTCCATGGGCGTACGCATCGAACACCGGCAGGACTGGCTGGACCGGGCACAGTACGGCTCCTTCGCCGGTCATCCATGCCTGCCGCCGGCAGACTATAAGCTGGCGGTCCACCTGCTGGACGGCGGGTCGTCCTACACCTTCTGCATGTGCCCCGGCGGGTATGTAGTAGCCGCGGCGTCGGAGCACGGCGGCGTAGTTACCAACGGCATGAGCAACGCCGACCGGGACGGAGGAAACTGCAACGCTGCCCTGCTGGCGACACTACATCCAGAGAACTTCCCTGGCGACGGGGTCCTGGCGGGCATGGCGTGGCAGCGCGCCCTGGAGCAGGCAGCCTTCGCCCTGGGCGGCGGCAACTACCGCGCGCCGGCGCAGCTGGTGGGAGACTTTCTGGCCGGCCGGCCCAGTTTAGGCCCCGGCAGTGTTGCGCCCACTTACAGACCCGGCGTGACCTACACGGACCTGCGCCAATGCCTGCCGCCGTGCATCGCCGACACGCTGGCCCAAGCCCTGCCGGTACTGGACCGGCGCATCCCCGGCTTTGCTGTCCCCGATGCCGTGCTCACCGCCCCGGAGACCCGCAGCTCCTGCCCAGTGCGCATCCTCCGGGACGAGGGGATGCAGTCCGCTTTGCGCGGCCTTTTCCCCTGCGGCGAGGGTGCCGGCTATGCCGGCGGCATCACCTCTGCCGCGGTGGACGGAATGCGGTGTGCCGAGGCGCTGATTAACTCTATGGAGATATAGCTGTAGTGAAACTAACTCTATAGAGATACCTATTTATAGATAATATCTCTATAGAGATAGATACAAAAAGCAGCGCCGGTGGTCCGGTGCTGCTTTTTTGCGGGTTGACAGATGAGAAATGCCGTGATGCATTATATAGTAAAACCGGTTGAAAAGTGGTGCACTAGCGAGTTAGAATAAGGATATGAGCTATTCAAAGGACTATAGGGAACGGACAATAGAATACCGTCAGGCGGGGCACAGCCTGGAGGCAACGCATCAAGTTTTCAAGGTATCCAGATCGACGATACAAAAGTGGGAAAAGCAGCAGAAAGAAACGGGAGATTCGGGAAAGAAAGAGCTGCACAGAAGTTTCCGAAAGATCGATCCGGAAAAACTAAAGGCATATGTTGCAGAACATCCGGCGGCATATCAGGAGGCGATCCATGATATACCGCCAGAAAAGATAGCCTATGTGGATGAAAGCGGGATAGATACATACTTGTATCGAGAATATGGGTATGCGCCGCGGGGACAGCAGGTGTTTGGACAAGTTCGTGGCCGAAAGTATCAGCGCTGCGGCATCGTTGCAGCGCAAACAGGCAGCAGGATCCGCCGTTTCAGTATAACGGAACAATGGACAGCAGGCTTTTTGAATTCTGGTTTTCCAACCAGATTCTGCCTTCTCTGGAACAAGGAACCGTGATTGTAATGGACAATGCTTCGTTCCATTCCCAAAATCGGCTGCTTTTTGCTGCCCAAAATGCTGGATGCAGGTTGCTGTTTCTTCCTCCATATTCCCCAGAGCTCAATCCCATTGAAAAATTCTGGGCTTGGCTGAAGCGCTTTTTGAGAAAAACACTTCCTTCTTCTCCTTCCCTTGATGACGCCCTCTGTACCGCTTTTCAACTGTGGTGACTATATCTAAGGAACTTCTGAAAAAAGGCCCAATTGTAGGATGGCAAGGGCGAAAAATGAGGGAATCGACCGAAGTGTAGTCAATTCCCTCACAACAACACTGAATTCCATTTATTTTTCTGCGGCAATTCCTGAAAAAGGGCGCAAAGCCCCCATGTCATGCCTCCTGCAGTTTTCGCCCGGCCATTGCCAGGAGATACAGATTCGCGCAGGCGA
>JAAWBZ010000130.1 GCA_022792945.1 Oscillospiraceae bacterium
GGGCGACGTGGTGGCAATGTACTTCATTACCACAGAACCGCCAAAGCTGATCGCGACCTACGAGTATGACGAGTGGGGCAAGGTGAAAACTGTCCGGGACGCAACCGGCGCAATCCTGACCGACCTCGCCCACCTCGCAAATCGTAACCCCTTCCGCTATCGCTCCTATCATTACGATATTGAGACTGGCTTCTATTACCTCCAAAGCCGTTATTATGACCCGGTTATCTCCAGATTCATAAACGCCGACTCCTACGGCAGTACCGGCCAGGCCTTCCTCGGTACCAATATGTTTGCTTACTGCAATAATAATCCAGTGAATTTGACCGATCCATCTGGGCATTTCGGTATAGCCGCTGCCATTATAGCAAGCACAATCGTTGCTATTACCTTATCTGCGTGCTCATCTAATGCTACTAACTCAACAAGCAGTAAAAGGATTAAATATGATGTACCTTTGTATAGTCAGGGAAAGACTAACCTATGCTGGGCATACTGCCAAGTAATGGTAGAAGAGTTTCAATCAAAGATTGGAGGAGGACAAGTAAAGACACAATCAGAAGCGGAGTACAGAGCAATACAGATTGCAAATTCAGTAAATAGTGTTTGTTGGAATAGTGGCAACCGACCACAAAATATAAGCCAAAGCATTGCAGCGAAAGATATAACCAGCATTGACAGCCTTTATGAATATCTGCAAAATGGTCCAATATATGCTGGTTTTGCAAGCAGTCCAGAAATTGGTCATATCGTAGTAGTAACCGGTGTTGATTTAGAAACTGGCGTGGTGTATACAAATAATTCTTGGGGTATATGCACCGAACAAACATTTTCTGAGTTTAAGTATGGACTTATGGCAGACGGAAAACAAATGCCGCTTATAGAGATAATGTTGATTAATTATTAAGGAGGGCAAATAATGAACTGGAGGTTATTTGTTTTTATATTTTATACTTTTTTACTGTTCTGCTTCACTGGATGTAAGTATGATATGTTTGCGTTAAAGATGGATGATGCACAGTATGTAACATCAGAGGTGACAGAACCAATGGAAGATGAGAATGATATGGTGAGTCAATATAGATTGTTTGTCAATGGAAAAGATATAACAAATGGGCGCAGCATTCAGAAAGAATGTGAACATATCTCTACGATACCTGGCGTCATGTGGGAACATGATTCTTGCTATATTATGTTACCATATATATCGATTTTGGAGGAACTCGGTGCAAAAATTGACTGGGTAAGTGCAGAAATTGCAACTGTAAAATTTTGCGATAGTGAGTATATACTGAATATTGCAGAAGGATCAATGCGTCTTGCTGGTGATACAGAGGATGATATAACAGGAAATTATATACGTGCAGGATATGGAGGTCTTCGACATTTTCGTATGGAGCACGGTGAGTTTCTTTTAGATCATGCGACAGTAAATTGTTCTTTTCAGATAATGGGAACAGATATAAGAGTTTTTGTCAATCTGGATAATATGATTATAATCGAATCTACAAGTGAAAATTAATGTGAGTTTTGTGATAAGAGAAAGTTTTTTAGATTAGATACGTGGCATAGTACGATTTGTTAGATGTGCAATATATCATCAACATAGTAGAAGTAAGATCACTACCCGAAAAACACAGTCCCGGAGGGGACAACCCCTCCGGGTACATAGCAAAGTCCAGTCGAAACCGGCTTCTATTACCTCCAGTCCCGTTATTATGACCCCGCTATCTCCAGATTCATAAACGCCGACTCCTACGGCAGTACCGGCCAGGCCTTCCTCGGTACCAATATGTTTGCCTATTGTGGTAATAATCCGGTAAACCAAGTAGATTTGGATGGCACAGTAAGTATTTGGTTTTATTTATTGTTTATTGACCATGATATGGGTATGGTACACCGCTTGGTTCAAGAAACCATAAAAAGTAAATATGGTATTGACAAAGAAAGATGGGTTGGAATGAACATTGGAAAATACTTTGGGCGTGTGGACTTGCTAAACGGAAAAACAGGCGAGGTCTGGGAAATAAAGCACGGTAAAGTAAAAGGTAGCCCTGCTGCAATTGCGAGAATCGCGGAAGCACAGATGCAGGCATTGAAGTATATAGGCTCTCAGACCAAAGAAGGTACGCCTGTTGTAAAGCTAGGTGCGGCAGGGGCTTTCTCGGGCGATATCACAATTCCTTTGTACGATTATGTCTACACAATTGAATATGAAACACCTGCACCTGGCTGCGTGCTTTATTATATTACAAAATCAGAACGGCAAAAAAGTAAAGAGGAAGTAATGGCAACAGCAGCCGCAGCAGCCGCAACTGCAACATACACAGCGACAGTTATAGCAGGCGCGCCAGCAGTTATAGGGTCTGCAGGACTTGGAATGGGCGCTGGGGTATGTATGCCCAATTATTGCCTAACAGGTCGTGAAGGTAGATGGATACTGGAACCATTCTGAATAACGAAGGGAAAAATGAAATATGTCATCCATGATTGAATTAAAAAAAGATATGCAGCTATATGGCAAGGAAATTTATACAAATGATTTTCTAAAGGCTGGCTTTGTCAGCTATAACGATGAAAATTTGTGTTGGTACAAAGTAATTCATCACGAAGTTTTATGTTCCGTTTATATTCTACTTTCGTGGCGTGTTCCCCCACTGATTCCGAGTCTTCATTACTGTGCCTATCCTTTGTATGTCCCGGTTGCAGTTCCAGAAAGCTCTGTTGTAGAGCGTGATGTTTTTCGCTGGGTAGGAAACATACAAACTGCACATTTGAAATTGGAGTATTACGGAATCAGAAATCCAAGAAATGGGGATTTAGCCGAAAGATTCTTTCGCGATACAGATATTCAACAGTCTTCCGACAGGAGGAGAGGTGCGGAACTTTTACAGGAAATCATTTTTCCCGAGTTTGAAAAGATACATAATCAGGAGGATTGTTACGCATTGCACAGGGCATATTGGCTAAAGGAAAATATAGATGATTACGAACGAAGCGGCAGAACGCATAACCTCATTTTTCCATTTGCATTTATCGATGAGGTAATCTGCAACGAGGATGAAAAAATGTATCCTTATTGCATTCTTAGGATACAAAAAATGTTTGATACATTTCTTGCAGAAAAGTATGCACCGCTCTGGCAAATGCAATTAGATGCGCTGAACGGCATACGCAGAGAGGAATACTTGGCGTATCTGGAAGAACGAAAGCGGAAGTTTGTTAAAAAACTGGAGAAAAAGCTGGGCATACAAGTCTAAGGACTATCGCAAAATGTCGCGGCCAAAACCGGCGCGAAAACCACCAGGTACGAGTACAACGCCGACGGTCTGCGCACCCGGAAGGTGAACGCCGACGGCACGTCTGTGGATTATTTTATTGTAAACGGTACGACGGTAGCGGAGCGATGGAATTACGCCAACGGCAGCGAATACTTCACCATGCGCTACACCTTCGACGAAACCGGCAGCGTTATTGGCTTCAGCACCCACTA
>JAAWBZ010000189.1 GCA_022792945.1 Oscillospiraceae bacterium
CTCCCTGCCCCAAGCCCCCAGCCGATACTGCGCCCCCGCCCTCTTTTTCCCGGAGCTGGACGCCGACACCCCGGAGAAAATCCTCCAGCTCCTGGGGCAGCGGCTCCAGGAGCTGGGCCTGGCGGACGACGCCTTCCAGGGGGCCGTCCTGGAGCGGGAGCGGATCTCCCCCACGGCCTTTGAGCCCGGGATCGCCCTCCCCCACGCCCTCCGCGTCCCCGCCGGACGCACCGCCGTCGCCGCCGCCCGGCTCAAGCGGCCGGTCTGGTGGGGAGATCAGAAGGTGCAGCTGGTGATCCTCCCCGCCCTCTCCGCCGGGGATCTCCCGGCCATAGGCCGCTTTTTGGCCCTGGGCCCCCTCTTCCAGCACGACAGGCGCCTCTTTGACCAGCTCCTGGCCGCCCAGGACTTCCCCGCCTTCTTTGCCCTGCTGGACCGCATTTTTTAGGGGCGGACGGCGAGCCCCCTTCGTAGGGGCGGATAGCATCCGCCCGCTCCCTCGTTTTGCAAAAGCCGTTTTCGTAGGGGCCGATGTTCCCATCGGCCCGCCCTTCATTCCGCAAATCCCTTCGTAGGGGCGGGTTCCAAACCCGCCCGCCAATATCCCGCAGAAAACTCCCTCAGTCACCGCCTTACGGCGGCGGCAGCTCCCTCAGAGAGGGAGCCTAGGGGACGGCCCTCTCAGTCTGGCCTGCGGCCAGCCAGCTCCCCCCAAGGGGGGAGCCAAGAGACAACGGGGAGAGCCTGGACTACTCTCTTGCCTCCCTCTTTGGGGGAGGCCGCAGGCGCATTAAAAAGTAGGCTTTGCCTACTTCTTAATGAAGTTTAGGCCTTGTTTGAAAATTGTATGAAAACTCCCTCAGCCAGCCCTTCCACATTCCGGCGGGTCCCCGCCGCGCCCTCCGGAGGCAAAAAAACAGGGCCGTGGAATCCATGGATTCCACGGCCCTGCCGTCTTTCCGGGAGGTTACAGCATGAAGTAGAGCATCTTCGCCACCTCGCCCCGGGTGGCGGGGCTGAGGGGCAAGATCTTGTTGTCCTGGCCCTCCACGACCCCCTGGCTGACCAGGGAGGCCGCGTAGGGCAGCGCCCAGTCGGGCACCTGGCCCCCGTCCTCAAAGTCCATGGGGGCCTCCCCGTAGCCCTTGGGCTGGGTGCGGCCCAGGAGGGTCATCACCTCGGCCCGGCTGATGGTGGCCTGGGCGTTGACCCACAGGCCGTCGTCCCCGCCGGCCCCCTTGAGGATGCCCAGGCTGTACATGGCCTTCACCTCCCCCAGGGCCCAGTCGGGCACCTGGGCGGCGTCGTTGAAGGGCAGCGCCACATCCTGATACTGCTCCAGATCCAGCCCCATCCAGCGGGCCAGCATGGTGAAGAACTCCGCCCGGGTGATCTGCCTGCCGGGCTGGAAGAGGATGGTCCCCTCCTCGGTGGGCACCCCCTTGATCACCCCGGCGTCGTAGAGGTAGGCGGCGGCGGTATACAGCTCGCCCCGCTGGTCCTCCCCCTCCATGTCCGCATACAGGGGCTCCCGCTCCTGGC
>JAAWBZ010000264.1 GCA_022792945.1 Oscillospiraceae bacterium
AATGAAACGAAACCAAACTGCTTTTATGAAGCTGTGTCTGGCGGATGCGCTGATCAAACTGATGGCCGCCCAAGACTACGACAGCATCAATGTGAATACGATTTGTGAACTGGCAGGGGTAGGGAGGACAACCTTCTACCGGCACCTTGATTCTAAAAACAGTAAAGAGGAACTTCTGATATTCAAAATCAATTACGAGTGGGGCCGCTATGCTGATCTGCACCAGGAGGATGTGGAAAAGGACAAGGGCTTAGCGCTCACCTGTTTCATCTATGAAAACCGGCGGCTGTTCTCCCTGCTTTACAACAATGGACTGATCTTGGTTATCATGCGTGCTTGCGAATTGCTGGTGTCCGGCGGGGAGACCTGGGACAAAGATTTTTCCTATTTGATATCTTTCTTTATCTATGGCTATTTTGGTGTCATTTACCAGTGGATCAAGTATGGCTTTGATGAAACGCCGGAGCAGGTACAAAAGCATATCATTGATACCTTTTCAGCAGATTTGTCCCAAAACATATAAAATCAGGCTGACAGGATCATCCCTGTCAGCCTGATTTTATGCGTAACCCTGAGTGGTAAACGCTCATAAAGGGGATGACAATGCCGCTCGCAATGGTCAGCATACCATTGGCGCCCCGGATGAACAGAATCGCATAGCGATTGTCCAGCCCCCGCACTTCATCAGGCGTGAGTAATTCATTCCGCATTTTACCATACTTCTATTTATTTGGGGATAGGCTCTTAGTCCATTCGACCACATGGATGTGGTGTGTACGGGTGTCCTTTTCAAAATCACCCATTACAAACAGCAACTGCCCCGCAACATCTTCTTTGCGAAAAACAATATCATGCTGTTTGAGCAATTCAACATAAGGCGCTATATCGTCCATGTTACAAACGCCTACGACAAGATCAATAATCGGTTTTGCATGAATGGAGGGAATAGCGGTGCTTCCGATATGCTGAATGTCAACTGCAACAGGTTCTAAAAGCCGATTTAATACTTGAATCGTCCTCTCCGCATTTTGCGTCCATTC
>JAAWBZ010000265.1 GCA_022792945.1 Oscillospiraceae bacterium
CGCCGTATAGTATTTTGAGAAAAAAATCCGTTCACCGGTCACGAACACACCTACATGTTTAACTTCCGAAGTAGGGGAATTGCTATTGGAAACAAGCCCGCTCTCTACAAATCTACCGATATCCAGAACATTCAATTTTTCAATATACTCCTCTAAATCCGAAAATTCTTGAACAATATTTTCCTCTTCGTTATCGTAATATATATCCTCCGAATTCTCTTCATTATATCCGATACCACAAATCATAGAATTCAATCTTTTCTCGGACTTGTCTTTTTTCTTCTTTTGATAGCCAAACGATTTATTTTCACATTCATACAACAAAATATCAATATTTTTTGCAGAATGACATTGAAACGGATTAAATTTTTTACCGTTAATGTCTCCGACCACAAGAATCGATTCATATTCATGAGTTGCATCAAAGCGATTCGCCGTAACACATATAACACAGTCATCATTATCTTTCAAAACACCGGTCATAACCAGCATCTCTGCATAATAAGCCTTTGGTACTACTATTGCAATTTTTCTCCCGCTGTGTTTAGCCAAATATTCTTTTATCGCCAATGCCTTCGGAGATTGGTTCATAAACTCATGATATTTTTCTTCTATGTCGTTAATCACGGCAATGCACAATTCTTCTGCTACACCGGCTTTATCGGCAATATCCCATAATTTGTCAATACGCTCTTTCGGGGACAAAACCGTAGCACCAATCTTTAAACTTGCAACTATATTTTCCATCTGGCACATCGAAAATACAGATGTAGTTAATAAATTCAATAGTCCATGGGCAGACAAAATAAATTCGTTTTTTTGTTCGCTAATCCAATTAGATTGCCTAATCAAAAGCAGTGTATTTTTTAATCTACGATATTCGTCCCAAGTCCACCCACCCGGGACAAGAATCGACGAGACCGTATTATTAACAATATTATCAATCTGCTTTTCTAACTCTACCGTAAATGAATTAACGCATTTAATTTCTCCTGCACTTTTTGACAAATAACCTTTTGTACAGGCAAATATGTTCGCTTCCTCGTACATATCTAAAATATGGTCACTGGCATCAACATTAAGAAGCAAAGCAATATGTACAAAACAAAGAGATTTTCTCCTTAACAAATCGGCTAACTCCGAACTGTTTTCCGTTAAAGAATGCACTCCGTTGACAAGCAATCCTACTACCTTGTTTCCGTATTTGTCAAGAACAAGATCTCTTGCAACAGACATTTTCCCGGCAATTTTAAGAACAGGAATAGCCTTTGTCGGATTAGTCCCGAATTGTATTTCTTCCTGACCTGTATAATACGCCGCCGGTACAATATCAAGCAATCCTATCCGCTTTTTCTCCCCATATACAATGCTCAAATGCTTACATATTTCCGAAAAATCTCCTCTGTTGGATACAATGACTACCGCCACATTAATCAAACTTGGGACATCCGCAATAGGTATATCAAAAATATGAGATAAAAATTCCTCACGATTTGTTTTTGACTTACGCACACCTCGTCCGTCAGTCAGTGAAGACGTTCCATAATATGGTTTCACCAAATGTTTATAGCGTTTAAAGGATACTTTGCGTATTGATTCACCGTTTTTGCCTTTCGCGTCTTGTCCAAGAACCATATACTTAATTCCGTTACCGTCTTCTAATCCTTTCCAACGATATCTTTTATTTTCATACATTACCATATCACCGATTTGAAATCTGGAAATGATATCGTCATTTGTCCAAAGATTATAAGACAGACACCCTAATGTAACGGCCACCACCGATATAATATCAAAACAAATCGATCCTGTATGCAATGCAAAGTTGACAGAATGCTTTTCACCGGCAAAAACATTATCGAAAAATTCGATATAGCGCTCTATAATACTTTCTTTTGAAATCAGTGCATCTTCATAATAAATATCACACTTATCAAGCATAACACTTATAAGATTATTATCCGTCATACAGATACACTCCTGCCTAATTATTTTTCATTAGCATATCAATACATTTCAGAATAAACAAAGCCATTTCTTCAATTACGGGAATTGTAACGGAATTACCCAGTTGCTTATATTTTTGCAAATCCGGTAGATCTTCCGGAAATGAAAAGCCGTCATTTCCGTTACCATCTAAAAATGCATAATTTACAAAGCCTTGCAACTTCCCCCATTCTATTGGAGTCATAACACGAATTCCCATATCATTTAACGGAGTTTTTTTCCCCTTAATTTCCATGCCCGCAATTCCTTCTTGCGGATCAAAAATCAGATTTCTTTCACGACCGGAACCACCGGTTGCCAGTAATGTATTTGCAATCGGTTTTTCTATGTTCGGTCCATTTACAATTCGATATCCGAATCCATACCCTTTGCCTTCTTGTCTGGCCCTATGTTTAATAAGTGTATCCAAATATCCGGATGCCATATAATATTTTGCATCCACATTATGTTCCAGCACGTCATTTAAATTATCATATA
>JAAWBZ010000075.1 GCA_022792945.1 Oscillospiraceae bacterium
CTCTATAAAAATAATGCGAAGGAGACGCTATGATGAAAACAGCATTATCAATCGCTGGGACCGACCCCAGCGGAGGCGCCGGGATTCAGGCCGATCTGAAAACGATGACCATGAACGGCGTGTTCGCCATGAGCGCCATCACAGCGCTGGTGGCTCAGAACACCACCGGTGTGCGGGAGATCGTGGAAGTGACCCCCGCGTTCTTGCAAGCGCAGATCGACGCGGTATTTGAGGACATCCCGCCCGACGCGGTGAAGATCGGCATGGTGGCCTCCCGCGGGCTGATTGAGGTCATCGCAGAACGCCTGCATTTCTATCACGCGAAGCGGATCGTGGTGGACCCGGTGATGGTGGCCACCAGCGGCGACCGGCTGATTTCCGAAGAGGCGGTGGACACGCTGAAAAGCCGCCTCCTCCCCCTGGCGGCGGTGGTCACGCCCAACATCCCCGAGGCGGAGATCCTGTCGGGCATGACCATCCGCAGTCAGGCGGACATCGAAGCCGCCGCCAGGGCCGTCGGGGACGCCTACGGCTGCGCCGTCCTGCTCAAGGGCGGGCATCACATCAACGATGCCAACGATTTTCTTTACGCGGACGGCGCGGGGACCTGGTTCTATGGGACCCGCATCGACAACCCCAATACCCACGGCACCGGCTGCACCCTCTCCAGCGCCATTGCCGCCAATCTGGCCAAGGGCTTCGACCTGTCCGCGTCTATCCGGCGGTCGAAGGACTATCTCTCCGGCGCGCTGGGGGCCATGCTGGACCTGGGCCGCGGCCGGGGACCCATGCGGCACAATTTCAATTTGAGCGGCAAATTCGCGAGGGGGGCAGAGGAATGAAGACCACAGAGCGGCTTTTATCCGCCGCAAAGGAAATTTGGGATGCCTACAACAAGCACCCCTTCGTGCTGGGCATTCAGGACGGCATGCTGGACCGGGAGAAGTTCCGGTATTACATCATCCAGGACTATCTCTATCTGGAAGAATACGCCAAGGTGTTCGCTCTGGGCATTGCCAAGGCCAAAAGCCCGGAAACGCTCAATCTGTTCTCCAAGTATGTAACCCTGCTGACCGAGGGGGAGATGGACATCCACCGGGGGTATATGGGCAGATTTGCCGTCTCCCGGGCGGAACTGGCGGCTACGCCCCGGGCGCTGGACAACCTCTCCTACACCTCTTATATGCTCCGGGTGGCCTACGAGGAGGGGGAGGCGGAGATCCTGGCGGCGATCCTCTCCTGCGCGTACAGCTACGAGGTCGTTGCCCGAAAAATCGTGGAGCGCAATCCCGCCGCCATAGACCACCCCTTTTACGGAGACTGGATCCGCGGCTACGCGGATCCGCATTACAGCGAGGCGAATGTCCTGCTTCTGGATATGACCGACCAGCTGACGCGGCACTACACCGAGCCGCAGCTCCGGCACCTCACGGATATTTTCACGGCCTGCTCCCGGTATGAGCTGGCGTTCTGGGAGCTAGCCTGGAACATGCGCAAATGAACCATGGGCACGACATGAATCGTCGTGCCATCATCAGCGGGCTGCTGCTGATCAAAGTGCGTCCAGACTGTGTTGCATGATTGGAGCGGCAAACAGAGCCGGTCAACTGTTCCGGTTGACCGGCTCGATTGAAATGTGCGTGCTTCGTGATTCCTTATTCTCTATATTTGCCATATTTTATCGGTCAGGAGAAGCTCATAGTCAATACCGGGGTGATCCTTTTGAAATGCTCTTATGATATTGGGCAGCCAGTGGGCCGTCACACTGGAAAATGTTCCAATGCGGATCAGGCCGGACTGTACTCCGTGCAGATCGTCCACTTCCATTTGCAGCTTTTGATACTCGCTGCAAAGGCGCTTTGCATGAACAAGCAGCCGTAACTACACCGGCCCCGTGATCGTAATTGCGCTTTCGGCGTTATTGCTCAAAGAAGTCACAGGAATAGAAAACGCGGCGATACAGCTTCTTTGTACCACTGTCATTGTAACTGCATTTGCCGGCTGCAAGCAAGGCTTCGCTATGGAAATTGCCGTGAATGACTGGATTCCGATCCTGCTCTTGGATTGGTAAACACAGGAATTGGCTGCTGCTGCTATTTTTCCTCCATTAGCAGCCTTCCCGCGCAATCCGTAGCCATATGCGGCAATTTGGAGCCGCTGTCTGCGGTGCTGCTGTCTGTCCTGATCCTGCATGAGGCCCTGGCACCGCTGCAAATATTAGGAGCGGCATTGATCATAGGGGGCGCGGTTTTGGGAGAGTACTTTGAGATCCGCAGATCCCCTGCTGCGGGGAGTTTACGCAATCATAAGCAGTAATTTCGATCCATTCTTGGCGAAGGCTTTTCATCCGCCCACGGCTCTGCGAAACGAATCATGACAAAAAGCGATGCTGTTCCCAAGGAACAGCATCGCTTTTTGCAAAAATCTGCTGAAAAACGGGAGTGCTATTGAATTTAAATTGGTGAATTTCAAAAATTCGACGCGCTATTCTTTTGTCATCAAGTTATATAAAAGCCTTTTGTTTTCAAATATTTTGCATTATATGGACCGCGCGGCCGGAGCGGCTCCATGAGCAGAATGTATTGAAGGGAGAGGGTGCTGCCATGGAAGAACGCGAGGTCATTCTCGAATTATCGCACATTACCAAGTCCTTCCCAGGTGTCCAGGCGCTGGACGATGGCAACTTCCGGCTGAAAAAGGGGACCGTCCATGTGCTCTGCGGTGGGAACGGCGCCGGAAAACCGACGCTGATGAAGATCATCGACGGCATTTACAAGCCCGACCAGGGCGACATGGTCATCAACGGCCAAGAGGTCGTCATCAAGGCCCCCTGCACGCCAGGGAGCATGGGATCGTCATGATTTTCCAGGAGCTGTCCTATGTGCCGGATCAGACGCTGGAGGAAAACCTGTTCCTGGGCCGCTGGCCTAAGCGCGGCGGCCATATCGACTGGAAGACAGTTCGCGCTACCACAATGGAGCTGCTGCAGCAGGGGGACCTGAGCTACGCGCCGGACACCAAGCTGCGCAGCCCCAGCGTCTTGGATATCCAGATGCTGGAGATCCTCAAGGCTATATCCTACGACGCGAAGATCGTCATCATGGACGAGCCGACCTCCGCCATCACCAACCGCGAGGTGGAGAAGCTGTTCCGCAAGATCAAGGAGCTGAAGGCACGCGGCGCCAGCATCAGTTACATCTCCCACAAAATGGACGAGATCTTCCGCATCGCCGACGAGATCACCAACCAGTACCCCAAGTGCGAGACGACTCCGGGTGACGAGATCCTGCGGGTGGAGCGGTTCACCCAGCCCGGCGTGTTTGAGGACATCTCCTTCCTTGTGCGTCGGGGCGAGATCGTCGGCTTCGCCGGCCTCATGGGCGCGGGCCGCACCGAGGTCATGCGCGTGCTGTTCGGCCTGGCCCCCATACGTCGGGGCGCGTGCAGATCGCGGGCCAGGACGCGCAGATCCGCAACGTCCGCCAGAGCATCAAAAAGGGCATGGTCATGCCGTCAGAGGACCGGCGCCGTACCGGCATCGCTCCCATTCTGAGCGTCAAGTTCAACACCACCCTGGCTTCGCTGGGCCGGGTCTTCTGCGGCGGCCGCCTGTACAGCGGCAAGGAAAACCAGCTGGTGGCCGAGTCCTGACAGAGCATGAACGTGAAAACGCCCAGCTATGATACGCGGATCATGAGCCTTTCGGGCGGCAACCAGCAGAAGGTCATCTTCGCCAAGTGGCCGCTGTGCGATCCGGACATCCTGATCGCCGACGAGCCGACCCGCAGCATCGACGTGGGCGCCCAGCGGGAGATCTACGAGCTGATGGGCAAATTCGCCGCCGAGGGCAAGGGCATTGTCATGATCTCGTCGGAGCTGCCGGAGCTGATCGGCGTCTGCGACCGGATCTACGTCATGAGCGTGGGACACATCACCGGTATGCCGGACCAGCCGGACTTCTCGCAGGAGGCCATCATGCAGCTGGCGGTATTGAAACAGCAGTATATTGAGGAGGGAAACATTCAGTGAATACGAACATGGAAAGCATCTCGGAGAAGAAGCTGCTCTCCAAGTACAGCATCATCCTGGTCCTCGTTGTGATCATGGTGATCTGCTCGGTGGCGAATTCCAACTTTCTGACCAAGAATAACCTGTTGAACGTCTTCCGGCAGCAGTCGGTGACCATCATTCTGGACTTCGGCGAAATGGCGCTATCATCTGCGGCCATCTGGACCTGCCCTGTAACGGCCTGATGGTCACCAAATTCCGCGCCCCGGCCTTCATCGCCACCCTGGCGACCCAGACCATCGCCCGCGGCGCGGCGCTGTACATCACCAACGGCCAGAACATCTATGAGATCGGCGACTACAGCGCTGTGGGCCAAGGCTCGTGGCCGGCATCCCCATCCCGGTCATCTTCAGGTTCTGCATTTTCCTGATCATGTCCTATATCATGTACCACACCCGCTGGGGCTGCTCCACCTACGCGGTCGGCGGCAACATCAAGGCGGCCAACGCCTCCGGCATCAACACCAGGCTGGTCACCATGGTCGCCTACCTGCTCAACGGCGCCCTGGTCGGCATCGCGGCAGTCCTGTTCATGTCCCGTGTCAATGACGGGCTGTCCGCCGGCGCGTCCGGCTCGGAGATGGACGCCCTGACCGCCACCATCGTCGGCGGCACCAGCATCGCCTTCGCCGTGATCTGGGATATCTACTCCAAGTCCCGCCAGAATTATATAAAGGGAAAGTAAGGGCCGCAGAACTGTATTTAAGCCAGATCCCGGCTTGAATAAATAAGAAACATAATGGAGGCACATCATGAAAAAAACTCTCGCTTTGACGGGGCGGTGACGCATAAGCGTTAAAATATTGATGACAAAGAGAGAAAAGCGTGATATACTGAGGTTATGGAAAAAGTAACGAAAGAATGGGAAGAGCTGAAAAGCTTTTTACCGGAAGGCTGGGAAGAAAAAGCAAAAGAGAGCAAAGCGATATGTCGAACCCGAAAAGTGGGCGGCGCGGCGGAACTGTTACGGGTAGAACTGCTGCATTTTGGCGAAGGGCTGTCATTGAAAGAGACCAGCGCCGTTGCGAAAGAAGGCGGAATTTCTGACATATCCAGCGTTGCTCTGTATCATCGCGCCCGAAACAGCGGGGAATGGCTGAGATGGA
>JAAWBZ010000118.1 GCA_022792945.1 Oscillospiraceae bacterium
ACAGCAAAAAGTATCTGGCGGAGCATGAGGAGGCCCCCTGGCCTCCTATCGGGCGGCAAAGGCGGCGATCCATGACATTCTGGACGGGGCCAAGCTCCCCAGGATGGACGCGCTGAAAAAGGAGCGCCGGGAGCTGGCGGAGCGGAAGAAAAAACTCTACGCCCAATACCGGGCGGCGCAGCAGGAAATGCGGGAGGCGGTGGCGGTCAAGGCCAACGTCGATCATCTCCTCGACC
Source organism: Oscillospiraceae bacterium (assembly GCA_022792945.1). Lineage (GTDB taxonomy): Bacteria > Bacillota > Clostridia > Oscillospirales > Oscillospiraceae > Avoscillospira_A. The sequence continues at coordinate 237 of JAAWBZ010000118.1, forward strand.
TGCCCAGCGGGCGGGAGAGTAAGGCCCAGGAGCGTTAGCGACGGGGCCGCAGACAGGGAAGCCTCTGGACACGGTGTCCAGAGGCTTCCGGCGGGTTTGGGGTGCAACCCCAACAAGCATTTTTCCAGAGCAAAAATCGCAAGTGTATTGACACTCGCCCTGCTTGCCATTTAGCGCACTCCTTGAAAATGGCGTTTTCTTTAAGAGAGTGAGCACCCTAATCGGGGCACACTTGCGCCCGATCAGTCCGCATATTATAATAGTTCTGCGGTGGAAAAATTTTCATAAATTTTTTAAAAATTCTGTCCCCAAACTTCTCTTCCCCAGGTTTATATATACAGTAGTATTTTTATGGGAGAGTGTTGGCAAAACACAAACCCATCCTGATATGAGACAAAATACAAGGTCGAATATCATTCACGTTGGCGGTATGCCTTGCTCATACCAATGTGACAAATCAATATCTGGAGAAGAATGTGACAATATGAAAAAAACATATAAACTTGGCTTAGTGCTGGTATGTGTATTTATTGTTGTACTTTTGTGCATTTTAAGCCTACATCTATTGAGTATGGAACATCCGAACTATACTCCCAGCAGGATATGGATTCGGCTATTGAAATAATAACTAACGAGTTTGATTCGTGGGATAGTTGCAAACTATATTCTATCAATTACACAGATGACAATTTGTGTCAAAGAGAATTAAAATATTGTAATACTTTAGCAAACGAAGGAGTTGCTTCTGACGAGTGCATTGTTTTTAGAATACAGTTTCGTTCTCCTGTCTTTGGCGGCGGTGCATGGAATGCGAATTTTAGATACGAGTGGAGTTGGTATCTCGCTCGAACAGAAGGTGGAGAGTGGGAGCTGCTAACATGGGGCGCACCATAAACAAATCCTTTATAGCGCAGAAAATTTATCACATTAGCTGGCAGATAAAAATGGAGGAAAGATATGACAACTCTGCAAAGATATTTTATGGAAATCGTAGCTGTTTGTATTCCTGTAATAATTGTTTTTCTATGCTTTAGGCCGTATCGAATGAAAGCCTTGGCCGCTATGAAGTTAAAGTCTACACGGCAACGCGAAATAGCGTTAATTCTTTTCATTATCGCTATTTTGGGGATTCTGGCGTTGACACTATGGCCGCCATATATTTGGGAGGATTCATCTGGAATGTGGGGCCATCTTCGTATATTGATAGAGCGTCCAACTTGGAAATCCAATCTAAGTTTGATTCCTTTTACTGTATTTAAGGACTATTTAGAAGATTTATTTAAGGGGCTAGTGTTCTTTATTGTAACATTGATTAACTTCTTCGGGAATTTAGCAATATTTATTCCAATCGGCCTGTTCCCAGCTTTATTGTTTCGAGAAGCAACTTGGAAAAGATCAGCAATAATTGGCCTTGGTATGTCAACATTCATTGAATTTGCTCAATACTTTATCATGCGAAACACTGCTATTGACGATATAATTTTGAATACTGCTGGGACGGTATGTGGTTATCTAATTTACCAAATAATGAAAAAGTACTATCCAAAATTTACTGCTGGATTTTTATGTCAAGAAGTATGAATAGCCAAGAAAGAACACGCTAATGGATTTTTCAAAAATCGGGCAGATAAATTGTCCCCGAACGCGGCTATTTACGGTTATTATAGTTAGAAACAGTTCGCTTACCATGCTTGCGGATCGGAAGAAAGAAACTGTCGTTGAAAGTCCAGACGCCGTGATCCCGATCGAGTATGATTTGGAGGAGGATGTACTGGAGCGGATTGCCTACGAGGAAGTATTGAACGCCATCCGGGAACTGCCGGTACTTTACAGGGATGTTCTGTATCTCCAATGCGTGGAAGAATATAAGCTGACGGAAATTTCCAAGCTGCTGGGCATTGAGGCGGAGACAGTGAAAAAACGCGCCCAGTGGGGGCGGAAGAATCTGCTGGAACAACTGACAAAGGAGCATGAAAATGACGACGCTTAAAGCGGCTTTGCAAGAGGCGTATTTCATGGAATTAGAGGAATTACCCTCCGAAGAAATATTGAGCGAGGATGAAGCCCTGACTTTTTCAGCGGCCTTTGAGCGCAAAATGAAAAAGCTGATCCACAGGGCCGACCATCCTATTCGGTATCGGATCGCCCAGGCTGCGGCCTGCCTCCTGCTGGTGGCGCGGATGAGCGGCTGCACCGTCCTGGCAGTCAGCCCGGAGGAGTGGGCGGCATTTGTGGGCTGGGTGCGGGAAATATATGGAACGTATGTTGAGTACCGTTACACAGGCGAAAATCAAGATATTCCCCAAAACATGAGATATTACCGGCCTACATGGATTCCAGAGGGCTATCAGAAAACAACAGTGGACGAAAGAACTTCAAAAACATATATTTATTATGAAAATAAAGATAAACTACTGATTTTTTGTTGCACTATGGATGCAGATGCATCGACATTGCATGTCGCATCTGGAAATAATGATATTTTAGATATTCAAAACGTCAAAATTGGTGATTCCTCTGCGGATCTATATATAGACCCGAAAGAAGATGCCGCAAGTGGCATTGTATGGATAAATGATAATGGAACTCTTTTCTGGATACATGGTCAACTTACAGGCGACGAGCTTATCAAGATGGCCGAGAGTGTGGAGGCGGTGCAATAGGTATCTAAACTTTGCGGCCCCAGTTAGGACGATTAAATTATGAGAAGAAACTACTATGACAATCAACGGTATTTCCGGCACTTGCAACTTATAGTTGGTGCTGACAGTAAATGTGTAGAGCAGAAACGGAGTAGGTAAATATGAACGTGACAAATTTTGCAAATCTTTTTCACCAAAACAGCATCTTCCAGCAGACTAAACCGCTGGGGCAGAAACTTGTTCAGCGGCCGGTCAATGACACGCTGCACCGGCTGTCCGAAAATCTGCTGAACGCGAAAAATCAGGCAAAGGATATGAAACCCCGGTTTGATACATTGGAGCTGTCGGCGTAGGCCACGGAGGGCAAGAAAAATTCCCCTCTGGAGGAAATGCCGGAGGGCCTGTTGCACTTCTACTTAAACCAGTGTAAAGTGGGCGCGTATTTGAGCCAGCAGCATGAAGCGTCTTTGATGGAATACCGGGATCAGCTCTCCGCCTTCGACCAAACCATTCAAGAATATCAGGATATGCTGGACGGCAGCAAGGCTTTGCCGGAGCAGATGAAGCTGTAGGACGTTTCCAAGCTGCTGGACGCAACCAGGGCGGCGTGTGAGCAGTTTATGCAGCAGGGAGCGGCGGAGCTGAACCGGGTATCGGATCACAACCCCACCCAGGAGGGCTACATGGGCAAGGTTTACAGCATGGCCGCAGAGTGGGCAGGGAATGGCGCGGATGATACTCATTGGCAGATCAACACCTCCGCACATGGCATAACGTCCACATTCCAAAAGGGAGCCTCCAGCATCCTGGCCGAGTTGAAGCGGCGGGACTGCGTAGAGGAGGGAGAAGAAATTCACTTTGAAGATTGGGAGACAGCAGACACCGGCGCTGTTCAACGGGAATCGCTGTTCCAGTCCATTTATGACGATATTTGGAACACGTTCAAACAGAGTATCGGCAGCGACGCGGAGTAAATCAACCTAAAGGAAGGCAGTATCGTGAATATTTCTGGTGTGTCAGCGGCAACAAATTATGCCGCAGCCGTCAGAGGGGATAAAACCAGTAGCACCGAAAAAACTGCAAAGAGCGGAATGAGCGACGGTTTTATCGAGCGGATAAAAGCATACGCAAAAGAAGATGCCAAGAAGGGCATTTATATGTCGGAGGGCTTTACCCAAATGCGGCTTGCACACATGAAACAATATGTTTCCCCTGACCGCTCCGGGCCGAATGCTCATGTACGGTAAAGAAGCAAGCAACCGAAAACAAGAGATAGACCGCCAGCACCACACTATTCCGAACCAAAGAAACCAAAGACCAAAAGAAAAGCATTATGGAAATGTGCATAACAGGCTATGGAATCATGGATAACTCTATTCACAG
>JAAWBZ010000266.1 GCA_022792945.1 Oscillospiraceae bacterium
GCTATTTAATCTCCCTGTGTCTCGCTTCCGTTCCATTCCTTTCCGGCGGCTTTGCCGCCCGTTCCTCAACGGGAAGGGTAGCGGAAAGGATAGGAAAGTCTGCAAAGAAAAAGTCAATAGTGAATTTGCAGAAAAATGAAGAGAAATAAGGAGGCACGAAAAAGGCACAACAGCAAGGCTGCCGCTGAAGCGCCAGCCTGAAAGTAAATTGCAAGAAAGCTCAGACGTACTGCTGGTTGGATACAGGATCAGAGGATTCTTCCAGCTTAGCCAGATATTCCTTCACTCTGCCGTAATAGATGCGCAGGAACTTGTTGGCGCCCGCCGTCATGTAGACCAGATAGGGCTTGCCCTCGGCGCGTTTCTTGTCCATGAACTGGTAGACAGGATCATCCTGGGGCATGGTTTTCAGCAGGCAGTCCATCACCAGGAATAGGGCCTTGCGCAATTCCGGCGGGCCGCTCTTGGAGGTTGGGACGCTCTTAGCCTCGCGGCCTCCGGATTGGTCAGCGCCGGGGTCAACACCGGCGAACGAAGTAATGGAGCTCCTACGGGCAAACCGGGTCACATCCCCAATCTCCGCCATGAGCTGCGGCCCAAGGGAATCCCCCACTCCGCGCATCTCCATGACAACTGGATACTCCGGAAGCTGCGCGGACAGTTTCAACATCTCCACTTTCAGCTGCTCCACGGTCTTGGATACGGCGTTGAGGGAGTCAATGGCCTGCCGGATCAGCCGCTTGGTCAGATCATCCTTGGGCATTACGGCGATCTGTTCTTTCGCACCGGCATAAATCTCAGCGGCCTTATCGTTGCTGAAGTGATAGCCGTGCCGCTTACACCATTTGCGGTAGCGCTCCGTGAATGCGGTCAGGCTCATACCCCGTACGCAGTCCACATGCCAGAAGGGCGCAACAAAATCCACCCATTTCTGCGTCCCATCCTCGCGGACAGGGCTGTCAAAGAGGGCGTTCACACCGGGATAGGTTTGGTCCAGAAGAGCGATGAGGTTGTTTTTCATCATTGTCTTTGTCTTGGTATACAGATTACACTGCCGGTTCAGCGTTTTCAGTTGGTAACGAATTATATCCATGGAAGCATATTGCCGCAGTTCCACCCAGTTGTCAAGGCCATATTTCGCAATTTTCTTGGAATCGGCCTTGTCCGTCTTGACCTTGCGCAGCGAGTTATTCCCGTAGTCCTTGATGAGTTTTGGGTTTACCGCGCTGACGTATAATCCAGCGTCATGGAGAAACTGGGCTACCGGTTCATAGTACCGCCCAGTGTGTTTCCATGATTACCCTCGTCTCACCGTCCAGGCTTTTCAAGTAGTCTGCCAATTGCTTGAGTTCACTGCC
>JAAWBZ010000267.1 GCA_022792945.1 Oscillospiraceae bacterium
AAAGAATTGCGGATGCTCCCCAGGCTTGGGTCGAATTGGACAGTATATAAAGCTGTAGGTTTTGACTTTCTTTCCTACCTATCGGGCAGCTATACGTGCCAAATAATGCATCCCAAATTTTTTCATCAAAAACTGTCCTATCTGTTTCCAGTTGTGTTTTTAGAAGGTCAAGCATTACATCCTTCAAGCTTACAAATGTTGCCGGGAGCCGCTTAGGCGTGTTTGCTTTTGCCATATCTCAAAGTTCTTCTTCATTCATTTCCCAAAGGTTCATATGCTCCTTGTTAATTTTTATTGTTGCCATTCCCAAATGGTTATTCTCCAATAGGAGAACAAATACAATCGCCAAATCTTCACCAATGATCCTATGCGGCAGACATGAACGCAGTCATAGGTAAAATATTTCTGTTCCCGCTCCTTTTTTTGGATCGTTGCCCGCCCTGCTGGAATCCAGATAAACGGGGCGGTATATAATTCCCTGCCGATGCCCCAATTAAAACAGGCCCGTTTAAAGCTGTCGGATGCCTGACCTTTTTCCTTTTCGGCATAACTCATTGTCCCGACATCCTGTTTGCCTATCCACTGACCCTTCTCCTTGTCCCATACCTCAACCGTACAATACAGGTTCGCATCAATTACCTGATGGCTCCGCTTCCAGACAAAAGGGGTAAAGGTTTCATCCAATAACTTTTGATCTACCCTTGCATCCTTAAATAACAGCAGGCTTGCCCCTTTTCCTGAATTTATTCTATGCTGCCTTAATACTGAATCTACGGCTTATTGTGGTCTTGGAAAAATCCTGATAAACTTCTGGTTGTTCTTCCTTCATCCGTTTGGCATCAAGCCTGGTTGTTTCCACGTTGCTCTATGCTACCCGGTATTTTTCGGTAAATGCCAGTTCATTGTCCTGCATCACCAGCTTAATTTCCTGCTCAATCTGTTTTTGCTCCTGTTCCAGCCTTTCCTTCATCTGCAGAAGTTCTTCCCTCCGTTCTAGCTTTTCATCAAAACCA
>JAAWBZ010000076.1 GCA_022792945.1 Oscillospiraceae bacterium
AGGTCGTGCGGTTTAACGAAATGAAAAAATATATTGGGGAAATTTCCTATAAGACGCTGAGTTCCACACTTAAAGAGTTAGAAGCTGATAAACTGGTACACAGTGAGGAATATCCTCAAATTCCGCCTAAAGTCGAGTACAGCTTAACGGAGCGGGGAAAATCCTTGATGCCTATTTTAGATGGAATGTGCGAATGGGGAGAGCATAATCGAATTTGACTGACAGGATATAATTCAAAAAATGCAGCGGAGATTGTCATAGTCTCCGCTGCATTTCCGATTTCAAAATCTATGTGTCGTTATAGATAAAGCGTGGTATTGTCAGTAGTTCCGCATAGATTTTTTGTGGTCTTGTCCATATCAGTGAACACATTTTCCCGTTTTTCCTGGGGATATAGTGCCGTCTGAGCGGCTGCGGGGTGTAGCCCCTGCTGTCCTTTTCCCTTGGTTGCTTGTCACCCGCTTTACCGCCAAGGCTTCGGCGTAAAACGAGTGGGTCAACAGCCACTGCAAGGACTTCACCTTGCGGATGTGACCTTTTTTCTGGGCCTTTACAATACGCATCTGCAGCTTTTTGATGCAGGCGTTTGCACGGCTCCAGTCGATGGATTCCCAGCCAAACGCCTGGTCGGATGATGCACACGGTTTCCCGTTTATTTGCGATTTCCTCCTTCAAAAGTTTTGTAAGCTTTCTCGTAAAGAAACACCTGATGGAAGTCTGCACGCTTTCACGTAGGGTGATGTCATAGCGGATTCAATCAGCTATTCAACCCTTATCCGCCCCCATTACAGGGTCGGCGTTCGCTTTTTCCATCGTTCCTTACCCGCATTTTCCATAGGCTCTCCTTGCAGTCGGCTTTCCGGCGTAAGCCGGAGAAAATACGGGCTTACCACGTTCCGCGTAAACAACGGCATGGGTTAGGTTCCGCCTCTCCGCCGGCAGTCCTGTGTCCATGTACTCACACTCTACAAAGGAGTATCCGGCTGCTTTCCCATTTTGGGTCAGGCTTTTCAGCAGCTTTAGCCTGTTCAGCTTGAACGACGTTTATCAGCGGTTCACATTACATTAACCATACCACACAAGCCAAGCCCCCCAGCCGCATTGTGCCAGCAGCTTATCGCGTCCACCTCGCGGTTTCCGCTTGTCCCCGTCTGGGGAGGGGCTGCTCTTTTCCCATTTCAGGACCCGGCTACTCAAAGGAGTAGCCGGGTCCTTCGCCAGACTGAGGCAGCGCAATGACTTGCGCTGCGAAAATACAATTTGTTCAGATGGCATCACGGACCTCGCCTTCCAAAATGTGAAACCGGATGAATGCCGGGATCGAATTCCGTACAGCGTCCGCCCTTGCCGCATCGCTGTTGGCTGCGGCGCAGACCGCCAGGATGCCGGACGGATAGAGGGTGGTTTTCGGCCTGCACTGGCGCAGGTCCTCGTACTCTCCGGCGAGGGGAACACCGTTGATCCGGCTGATATAGTCCAGCGTATCCAGGATAAACCCGATATCCCTCAGACGCCGCAGCTGGTGACAGATGTGGCGTTTGAGCGGCTCAAAGCTGGAACGCTCCGCCATCACGGCACCCCCGCCCGCCGGAGGAAGCCAATGGCGGCGTCGGTCTGGTGCCGGAGATACGTCTGGAGTACCGCGTATTCTTCCTCAGTCACCGCGCGGACCAGGGCCGGGGCGCAGAGTTCCTCCAGCCGCGGGTGCGCGCGGCGCAGAGTCTCCATGGCCTCCCGGGTACTCCGGTGGATGCCGTCCTTCGGCACAGTGTGGCCGTGAGGGACACCAGGTATGCATCCAGCGCACTGTGGAGAATTTCAAAGTATTCTTCCATGTTTTTCGCCTCCTGTTGTCATTGTAGCGCGGGAAGGACCGCGCGGCAAATGTTCGATTCACCGCTCAATGATACGATAGCCGATTGAAGCACGCTGAAAGAATTGGCTGAGAGATGACCGCATTTGCAGTTCCTGTTAGATTCGGAGAGTTTGACAAAGCGGATAGGGCACTCAACAAAGATACGTTTCTTTCAAATCTTGCGGTTGTCTTTTGGAAAATGCCGGTGCAATGATCTTTCCCGTCTGATGGCGGATAAGCAGCTGTGCTTTTAGTGTGTGCCGCTTTTGCGTTTTTAGGACGCTCGATAGGCGATTCTGTTGCGTCAACCAGAATCACCTCGTACCCGGCATCATTTTTCGGCGGCGCCTTTCGCTCTGGCAGTGAAAATGCCCTGTCCCGGATCAGCGTGTCCTCCACCCGCTTGGATCCTCGGTAGATATTGCTTTCCGCGATTCCACAACTGGCCGCTATATGCGCATGCGTCCGCTATTCCCGCAGATGTTCCAGGGTGGCCAGAAGCAGATCCTCTATGCTCAGCTTTGGCCTCCTCCTGTGACGCGGATGCTTTTCTGCATATCCCCTCTGTAATATCTCTACCAGCTTGTATTTTCGCAAGAGGTTTATTAAAAAATGCAAGAACGGTAACAACCGCTTCCTGCATTTATTTTTTTGCTGCAAAAAGGCAGGAAAATCAAGCGGGAGGGCTCGGGAATGCCAAGAGTCAGGAAACAATGGGCAATGCGCTGCCCTGCAATGTGATCGTCAAATCTCCGTGCGCAAGACAGCCCGCTGCCAGGATGGCCCCTGGCAGCGGGCTAAAAACAATGATACATTGCAGGGAGCCGGAGTTTTCCCGGGCAGCAGGGGCTGCACAACATCCGGCTGAGCCAGCTCCATGGGCGGCTGTACCTTTTGCTTATTCGCGGGTGAAGCGCAGAGAGATGTCGCCGGTGTCTGTCTCCACCCGGAGGGTGCGGTCGGTCAGGCCCGCGCGGGTGCGGAGGTTGCAGTCGCCGATGTCCGTCTCTGTGTCGATGGTGTAGTCCTGCTCCGAGCCGTCGATGGTGCCGCGCACCGCGCCGGTGTCACTGGTGATGACGATCTGGGGGGCGGACAGCGCCTCCAGGATCACGTCGCCGATGCTGCTCTCCAGCGTCACCGATCCAGCGGTCACGCGGGTCAGGCGCAGGAGGCCCGTGTCGCCGCTGCACTGGACCGCGCCCTCCGCCGCGCAGTCCTCCAGGTGCACCGCGCCGGTATTGCTTTCCACTGTCAGGCTGCCCTGGACCTGCCAGCCGGTGCCGTGGAGGTCGCCGATGCTGCTCTCCACCAGGAGGTCTCCGCCGATGCGCCAGCCGTCGCCGCGGAGGCTGCCGGTCCCCACCGAGACGCTGGCCGACGCCGACTCCACGTCCCGCAGGTCCACGCTGCCGGTGTCCACGTCGCAGTCCAGCCGGCCTGTGAGGCGCAGACCCTCGGCGCGGATAACGCCGATGTTGCTGTTCAGGCGCAGATCGCCCCGGAATGTCTCCGGCAGGGAGAGAACGGCGGTGGTCTCCCGGTGGTTCCAGCCGAGGTCGAAGGTGAACCACGGCCACCCCTTCTGTCTCTGGGTGACGTACAGCGTGCCGCCGCGCTGCTCCAGGGTGTAGGGCCGCCGCTCCCGCTGGGCGTAGCGGATGTGGACCAGGCCGTCCTCCGACGGCTCCACCCGCAGGTCGTCCACCGAGAGGTCCACCACGATCTCCGTAAGCTCCGCCGGGTCATACTGCGCCGTCTCCATGGCCACGCTCTCGTCGTAGTCCGTGGACAGCCGCCAGAAGTCAAAATCCACCCGGGCCAGGGCTGTCACGCACAGCGCCGCCCCCAGTGCAAACATCGCGCCCGCCGCGATCAGCGCCTTTTTCCAATCCAGCTTCATTCCGCCAGCTCCTTTCCATGAAAAACACGGTCCCAGAAACGCCGCAGCAGCTGCCCGCTGGCGCGGACCAGCAGCCGCGCCGCGGCCAGGCACGGCAGAAACAGCGCAACGGCCAGCGCGCCGCACACCAGCCCCGCCCCCAGCAGGAACAGGCCGGTCCAAAAGTGGCTGCCCAGATAGATCACCAGGGCCAGAATTCCCGCCGGCAGGCACACCGCCAGCGCCAGCACCACCGCAAACATGGACACCACCAGCGCCCATACCACGATGTACAGCGCCAGCGCCACAATACCCGCCGCCAGCAGCAGCGGCAGCCACACCGGCGAGCCTAAAACCAGCATCGCTGTGCCGAACCGGGAGCGCCGGGGCCGTATCGGGGCCGCGCCGCTGGCCAGCAGGTCCGCGGCGATGGCCTCCGGGTCCAGGTCCGCCACGGCCTCGGCCTCCGACGCACCCTCCTCCATGCGGTCCTCGAGGATCTCACGGTAATACTGCACCGTCCTGGCCCGCTCCACGGGCTTCATGGACGAGAGGGCCTGGTTCAGGCGGTGCAGGAACTCATCCTTCGTCATCTGTGTTTCCTCCTTCAATGAATCGGTAAATTCGCATCACGTCCTGCCACTCCGCCAGGAAGTCCCGGATACGCCCGCGGCCGGCCTCGGTGATGCGGTAGTATTTCCGCAGCCGGCCGTTGTGCTCCACGGCGTAGACTGTGACGCACTTGGCGCTCTCCAGCCGCTTGAGGATCGGGTAGAGCGTGGACTCTGAGATGGTCACGCAGGAGGAGATGTCCTTAACCAGCTTGTAGCCGTAGGCGTCCTCGTGCTGCATGGCTGCCAGTACGCAGATCTCCAAAAGGCCGCGTTTGAGCTGCACGTCCAATGCGATACCCCCTTTCGCGCTATATTATACGACGCATAGTATTGCGTGTCAAGGGGTATGGACTTTTTTATTTTTCCGCCGCGGTGCATTGACAACGGCTGTTCAAAATGCCATAATAGAAACAGGATATGTCGGGTCCCGTCCGGCAAAATCACGAACATGAAGAACAGGATGTGACGATCATGAATCTGATTCGCGCGAAGGACTATGCGCAGCTCAGCCGCATCGCCGCGGGCCTCATCGCCGCGCAGGTCAACCGCAAGCCCAATTCCCTGCTGGGCTTCGCCACCGGCAGCAGCCCTGTGGGGACCTATCAGCAGCTCATCGCCATGTGCAGCGCGGGGGACGTGGATTTTTCCCGGGTGAGCACAGTCAACCTCGACGAGTACGTCGGCCTGCCGGCGGACCATCCGCAGAGCTATGCGCGCTTCATGCGGGAGAACCTGTTTGACCATATCAACATCGTGCTGGCCAACACCAATATCCCCAACGGCATGAACCTGAACCCCGAGAGCGAGTGCCGCCGGTATGACGACGTGATCCGGGGCTTCGGCGGGGTGGATCTGCAGCTGCTGGGCATCGGGCACGACGGACATATCGGCTTCAACGAGCCTTCGGACCACTTCTCGTCGGGGACCAACTGCGTGACGCTGACGGAGATGACCATCGAGGCCAACAAGCGCTTCTTTGACAGCGCCGACGACGTGCCGCGCCAGGCGCTGACCATGGGCATCTATGACATCATGATGGCCAAGAGCATCGTCATGGTGGTCAACGGCGAGGACAAGGCGGAGATTCTGAAAGCGGCTCTGCAGGGTCCGGTCACGCCGCAGAACCCGGCGTCGATTTTGCAGTACCACCCGAATTGCACCGTAGTGGCGGATGCGGCGGCGTTATCCAAGCTCTGAGCGCCGCAAAAGAGCGGAAAAAGAGGCCCGAAGGATCCGAATGCTCGGATCTTCCGGGCCTTTTCCCGCGGCCTTCGCAAGAGCCGGCGTTTACCCGCGCCTGGCGCGCAGCTCGCTGGGGGTCATGCCGGTACGCTTTTTTATGAACGCCGTGAAATTAGAGGCGCTCTCGTATCCCAGGAATGCCGCGATCTCCTCCACGCGCTCCTCCGTGGTCTCCAGGAGGTCACGGGCGATCTCCAGGCGGATCTCGTTCCGCTTCTCCCGGTAACTCATGCCGCAGCTCTTCCGCAAGATCCGGTCCAGCTGCCGCACGCTCACCGCCAGACGGCCCGCCAGCGCCTCCTTGCCCCGCTTCATGGCGTAATTCCGGTTGAAAAACTCCTCAATGGCCTGGGCGTCCCGGCCCTCACGCCCGGCGTCCGGCGCCCGCGGCGGGGAGGGCGGCGCGCTCTGGGCCAGGCGCAGCAGATACAGTGCCAGCCGCGCCTTGCAGCCCTCCCGGAAAAACGCCTCGTCGAACGCCGCCGTCCGCAGCATGGAAAACAGCCGCGCGTCCTCTCCGGCCTCCAGCCGCGTCCAGCGGAGCTGCCGCAGCCGTTCCAGCGGCGCTTCCCTCCCGCCGCCGTCCAGGGCCAGGCCGAAGGAGAGCATTTGCAGGTCCGGTGTTGCCGCCTTGATCGAGTGGTACAGCTCCGGCGCGATGGCCAGGAACTCCCCCGGCCCCACGCTGACGCTCTCGTGCCCCGCCAGGAAGCCGCACCGCCCCGCTGTCACCCAGTGGGTCTCCAGATACGCGTGCCGGTGGCGGTTATAGGTGCCCGGCGCGCGGTAATCCGTCTCCAGCGCGGCCAGGCGGCAGGCCGTCGGCCCCACCAGAAAGCACAGCGGCGTTGTCAGCTCCATGGCGCTCACCTCTCCCACAGCATACCGCATTTCACGCCGGAATGCAAGCCTCGCCCCAGGGGGATTTTATGGTTTTCGGTCATACGCCGGCCCGATCCGTCCCGCGGCGCGGTGGCGCGGCGCGGCGGGATCTGCTATCATGCAGGCAAGGAAAGGAACGGTGATTTTCATGACCGAACGTCAGCGCATTCTGGCCGTCTACCGCGGAGAGACCCCCGATCAGGTCCCTCTGATGCTGGATCTGAGCCACTACTACTACCATCGCTTTCAGAAGGACTGGGACCTGTGCAGGGGCTACGCCCAGCCGGAATCGGACATGATTCAGTTCAACAAACAGATGAAGGCCGGCTTTTATATGCCCAACCAGTCCATCTTCTTCCGGGCGCACACGGCCCCGGACGTGACGTCCACCGTCCGGCGCATCCGGACGCACGGCCCCGACGAGATCGCCTGGCGCTGCGACACGCCCCTGGGCAGCATCGAGCGGGTGCGGGTGTGGAACGCGCCGTCCTACTCCTGGGCCATCCGGCGCTGGGGCGTGGAGACGGAGCAGGACCTGGAGGTCCTGGGGCGCGCTCTGTCCACGCAGACCTTCGAGCCGGTGTGGGACAGCTACCGCGCCTGGGAGGCGGAGGCCGGCGAGGATGGGGTCGTGTACATCATCGCCGGCTACAGCGCCATGGGTCAGCTGCTCAACTACTGGATGGGTGTGGAGAACACCATTTACGCGGCCATGGACTGGCCGGACACCCTGCACGCGGTGGTGGACGCCATCAACGAGAACAACCTCAATCTGATCCGCCTGCTGGCCCAGTCGCCGGCGCCGGTGATCTGTATGGGGGACAACTTCTCCTCGGACGTGCAGTCGCCGGCGTTCTTTGCGGAGTGGTCGGCGGACTACTACGGCCGGGCCATCGACATTCTCCACGCGGCGGGAAAGAAGGTGGCGGTCCACGTGGACGGCAAGCTCCGCAACGCCATCGCCATGATCCGGGACGTGGGCGCGGACGCCATCGACGCGGTGACGCCGGGGTCCGTGGGCGCTTACACGCCGCAGCAGTGCCGGGACGAGGCGGGGGACAAGCTGATCCTGTCCGGCGGCATTCCCAATGAGCTGTGGCTGCCGGAGTTTCCCATGGCGCATTTTGAGCGGGCGGTGCTGGACTGGCTGGACCTGCGGGAGCGGAGCAGCGCGCTGATCTCCGCCGCCGGCGACCAGGTCCCCCCCGGCGCGGAGGAGCGCCGCATCCACCGGATGCGCGAGCTGGTGGATCAGTACGGAAGGTATTAAAACCGGCTCTGAAGGCGCACATTTCCGGCCGGCGCCTGCTGCGGACAGATACGCCCAGAGGCCATTGCAGGCAGCCGGTCTGTTCCAAACGTAAAATCTCCCCACCCCTTGGCAGGGCACGCTGCGGACGGCGTGCCCTGCCGTCTTTGGCTGCCGCATACGCCCAATCGCCGCCGGTCTCGGCGGCCTTGCAAAAGGATGGAAAAACTTTTTCCTGCGTTTTGACATCCGGCGCAAAAAACGCTACAATAGTGCCACACCACTGACAAAGGAAGCAATGCATATGGAGCTGGAACTCAAGTATCGCGTACCCTGCCGCGCCGTTTTGGAGCAGCTTGTGGCCGGCGCGGCTTTGGAATGGCGGGAGATTGCCATGGAAACCGTCTACTACGACACGCCGGACCGCGCGCTCGGCGCGCGCCGCTGGACGCTGCGCCTGCGGCGGGAGGGCGGCGTGCCGGTGCTCTGCTGCAAAACCCCCGGCGGCACGGTACACGGCGTACAGGCCCGGGGGGAATGGGAGTGCCCGGGGGACGATCCCGCCGCGGGCATCGCACGGCTCGTCCGGCTGGGCGCGCCGGCGGAGCTGGCAGAATTGGCGGCGGACGGGCTCGTGCCCCTCTGCGGCGCGCGGTTCACCCGGCGGGCCGCCCGGGTGCGGCTGGACGGCGCCGAGGCTGAGCTGGCGGCGGACTGCGGCGTCCTCACCGGCGGCGGCTGGGCCATGCCCTTCTTCGAGCTGGAGGCCGAGCACAAGGCAGGCGACCCCGCTGTCTCCATCGCCTGCGGCGAGGCCCTGGTCCGCCGGTACGGCCTGGAGGCCGAGCCGCGGAGCAAGTTTCAGCGGGCCTTCGCCCTCTGCGGCCGTGAGGCGGTCTGCGTTCAGGCCGCGCCGGCGGAGGCCGGGGCCGTCCACGACCTGGTGCAGCGGAGCATCCAGGCCGTCTATCCCCGCTGCTATCCGGCCCAGGCGGTGGACTTCTTCCGCGCCCTCCACAGCCCGGAGGCCATCGCCGCCGACGTTGCGGCGGGGGAGGTCCTGCTGCTGCGCGTGGACGGCAGCCTCGCCGCCACGGCCAGCCGCCGGGGGCATCACGTCTCCCGGCTGTACGTGGACCCGGCGTGGGCCGGGCAGGGGTGCGGCGGGTACCTGATGGACCGGCTGGAGGCCGAGATCGCCGGGGAAGGCGGCGCGGCGCGGGTGGAGGCGTCCCTCCCCGCGGCCCACTTCTATGAGCGCCGGGGCTACCGCACCATCGCCCACCGGTCCCTGCCTCTGGCGGACGGGGCGGTGCTGGTGTACGAGGAGATGGAAAAGGCATGGAACGGCTGATCGCGGCACTGTGGAGCGCCAATGCCGCCGCGGGCTACGCGGCGCTGGACCGGCTGCTGGAGATGAGCCGGAAATCGGACGCGGTGTACGCTTGCATGGACGAATTTTTCGCGCGGCTGGGTTGCGGCAGCTCCTACGTCCGCATCCGCGCCCTGGCTCTGATCGTGGCCAACGCCCCCTGGGACGCCGCGGGGCACATCGACCGGCGGATCGGCGAAATTCTCTCGCACCTCCGCGACCCGCGGCCCGTCACCGCCCGGCGGCTGATCCAGGACCTTCCCGCCCTGGTCCGGGCCAAGCCGGCGCTGCGCGGGGCGGTGCTGGAGGCCCTCCGCGCCGGGGCCGCGCCGTTCTATGCGCCCAGTATGCGCCCGCTGGTGGCGGCTGACATGGAAAAGGCCCTGCGGGCCATTGAGGCGGAAGCCTGAAAGGAGTACCATCATGCCCTATGTAACCGTAGAATGCGGCGCGCTGAGCGCCGCGCAGAAGGAGGCCCTGATCCGGCGGCTGACCGAGACCGCCGCGGAGATTATGCAGGTCCCCCGGGAATTTTTCGCCGTGACCATCAAGGAGCTGCCCGACCAGAATTTCGGCATCGGCGGCAGGAGCATCGACCAGGTCAAGGCGGACTACCGAAAGGAGCACACCCTATGAAAAGGACTTGGGCGCGGCTCCTGGCGGCGCTGCTGCTGGCCGCTTTTCTGACAGCCTGCGGTTTTTTGCCGCAGGCCCAGCCGCCGGCGGCGGCGCCGGTGGAAACGGCGGAGGACGGATTTTCCATTTTATTCCTGGATGTGGGCCAGGCGGACGCCATGCTGCTCACCTGCGGCGCGGCGCACATGCTGGTGGACGGCGGCAACGCGGAGGACTCCAATCTGGTGGCATCGGTGCTGGCGCAGCGGGGCATTGAGACGCTGGACTATGTGGTCTGCACCCACGCCCACGAGGACCACGCGGGGGGCCTCTCCGGCGCGCTGCGCACGGTGGAGGCCGAGACGATCTTGGCCCCGGTGACGGCGGCGGAGAACCGCCCCTTCACCAGCTTTGCCGAGGCCGCCGCGGCCCAGGGCGTCCCCATCACCGTGCCGTCCGCGGACGAGACCTTTGCCCTGGGGGACGCCCAGGTGGAGATTCTGGGGCCGCGGGAGGACTACAGCGAGACCAACAACACCTCTCTGGTGCTGATGGTGACGTATGGGGAGACGCGCTTTCTGCTGACCGGCGACATGGAGGCCAAGGCCGAGCGCGACCTCATCGAGGCCGGGTGCGATCTGGACGCGGACCTTCTGAAGGTGGGGCACCACGGCAGCAGCACGTCCACCTCCTATGTGTTTCTCAACGAGGTGATGCCGCGGTACGCGGTGATCCAGTGCGGGAAGGACAACGACTACGGCCACCCCCACGAGGAGGTCCTCAGCCGCCTGCGGGACGCGGACGTGCAGCTGTACCGCACCGATCTGCAGGGGGATATTCTGGCTGTGTCCGACGGCGTGACCATCACGGTGACGACGGACCGCAACGCGGACGCCGAGACCAACCCCACGGCCCAGGCGCCGGAGGCGGATTACTACATTGGCAACACCCGCTCGCAGAAATTCCACCGCCCCGCCTGCGGCAGCCTTCCCGCGGAGCAGAACCGGATCTTGTTCGAGGAGCGCGCCGAGGCTGTGGCGGCGGGCTATGCCCCCTGCGGGCAGTGTAAGCCGTAGGGAAAGCCGCCGCGGAGCTATCGCGGCGGCTTTCCCTCGCGGCGGATCTCGGAAGGGCTTTTGCCGGTGGCGCGCTTGATGAATGCACTGAAGTTCGCCGGTGAGCTGTAGCCCACCATTTCCGAGATCTCCGTGATGCTCCGGTCGCTGCTGAGCAGGTAGTCCAGCGCGTTGGTCAGGCGGATGTCCAGCAGCTTCTCCCGGTAGCTCATATGGTAGCGCTTCTGCAAAATCCGGTCCAGCTGGCGGGTGCTGATGTGCAGCTGCTGGGCCAGGTACTCGTTGCCGTTGTTCCAGTCGTAGTGCAGGTTGAAAAACTCGTCGATGATGAACGAGGCCGTGCTGGCTGTCTGGCGGGCGGGGCCGTGGATGGTGATGGGGTCGGCCAGCTCGTCGTAGATGCCCAGGATCATCAGGATCGTCTGCGCCTTGAGCCGCTCCGCATCCCAGAAGGTGCTGGGCTCCTCCTTCACCAGCGCCGCGATGCTCCGGAGGGTTCCCTCCAGCTGCCGGGTGGAGAGGACCGCGCCCTCCTGGGCGTAGAAGGCCGCCGAAAGGCTGGCCGCCTCCTTCTGGCGGATGGTCTCCGGCCGGGGCAGGCTGAAGGAGACGCACATCTTCTCCAGTCCCGCGGAGGGCGCGCGGACTGAGTGGTATACCCCCGGCGCGACGATGACGCCCTGGTTCGCGCTGATCTCGTAGTCTTCGCCGCCGACCCGGATCACCGCCGAGCCGCCCAGCACCGCGTGAAGCTCAAAGCTGGAATGGCGGTGGACGTGGTAGGCCGCGCCGTCCTCCTCCACATAGCCGGGCGTGACGGCGTAGATCTGGCAGGGGACGCCGCTGAGGGCAAAATCCAGAAGATAGTTCCGCTGTTCCATATTCGCACCTCCTGCGGGGCTTTTGGGGGATTTCTTTGACCATATTATAAACTATTCACAAAAAATTGCAACTATTTTTGGGAGGATGCTTATGATTTCCTGACACAAACCCCCGAAAGACGTCACCTCGGCGAGTTGCCGAAATGTGGAAAATCTGTTAGATTAGTAAGTACAAAACCCAGGAACCGGGAACTTTCCAGAAAGAAAATCAGGGGGCTTACGGTTCCGGGGAGAGTCCGTGTTTTCTTAAAAGCACAAGAATCTGATGGAGGGTCTATTATGAAAAAGCGCGTTCTTGCATTGTTATTGGCGCTGGTCATGCTGCTGGCTCTGGCGGCGTGCGGCGGCGATGACACCCAGCCGGCCAACGACGGCGGCAATCAGCCCGCCGCCAGCAACGGCGACAGCAGCAGCAGCGACAGCCCGGTCGAAGTCCAGCCGGCGACCCCCGCCGACGGCGGCGACCAGGAGCCTGTGACGCTGACGGCGTGGTACTACTATGACGCCGGCGTCGAGGCGGGCTATCAGGCCTGGGCCGACGCGGTCCATGAGACATACCCCTGGATCACCGTGGCGCTGGAGGAGCTGCCCTATGACTCCGGCCCGGAGAAGTTCACCGTGGCCTGCGCCACCGACACCACCCCGGATATGTACTTTGACGGCTACTCCCGCATCAGCGCGGCGGTCCACGGCGGCATCACCATGGACCTGACCGACGTGCTGGCGGACCGCGCCGACCTCTTCAACGGCGAGATCACCGACGGCGTCATCGACGGCAAGAACCAGTACATCCCCATGTGGGATGGCGGCGGCTACGTCTGGGCCGTCAATCTGGACCTGGCTGAGGAGCTGGGCGTGAAGGATATGCTGCCCGCCGACTGGAGCCAGTGGTCCTATGACGACGCCCTGGAGATCATGCGTGCGGCCAAGGCGGCCAACCCCGATATCTATCCCACCGCTCTGTGGGCCGGCTCCAAGTCCTCTGACGCGGCCTACTACAACCTGCTGGTGGCCGCCGGCGCCAAGATCTGCAACGACGATCTGACCGCCACCGCCGTCAACGGCCCCGAGGCTCTGGAGGCCCTGAACTTCCTCAAGACCATCGTGGATGAGGAGCTGACCCGTCCCGGCTACATTACCACCATTGACGAGGAGCTCTACGATCCCTGGAATTCCGGCAAGCTGCTGTTCCGCTTCTCCGCCGGCTTCTCCAATGTCGGTCAGTTTGAGCAGGACCTGGCGGACGGCATCCGCGCCGACTTTGACTACGACTTCTACGCCGCCCCCACCCCCAAGGGCGACCATGTTCCCAACGGTGTCAGCTGGGGTACCTACGGCGTGTGCGCCTTCCCCCACGACGGCAATGAGGAGGCTGTGAAGCTGGCTCTGGGTCTGTTCCTGGATGAGCCTTCCTTCCAGAACACCATCCTCACCGCCTGGGGCAAGTTCTCCCGCATGACCAACACTACCATCGAGTTCCCCAGCGAGCGTGCCCAGAAGCTGGCCGACCGCGGCGCGGAGTACAGCGCCTATACCATCTCCAACTTCGGCATCCTGGAGGGCTGGTGGACCGACTTCCGCGACACCTTCTATCCCCAGCTGCAGGACTTCTACAGCGGCAAGATCGACGCCCAGACGGTTCTGGACAACTGGTCCGCCAACGCGGACGCGGTGATCGCGGCTGCGCAGTAATCTCGAGATTCTCAAAAGAACGGGGCGGATTTCCCGCCCCGTTCTTCCCAAATACAGCTCGGAAAGGGTGACACTATGCAAAAAACCACACCCAAAGCGCCGAAACCGCATCTTCAGGAACGGCGGAAGGCCCGCTGGGGCTATTTCTTCTGCCTGCCCTGGCTGGTGCTGTTCCTGATCTTCTATGTATACCCCTTCTTCTACGGCATTATCGTCTCCTTCACCGATTTCAAGATCGGCAGCATGTCCTGGACGGGCTTTACCAACTACAAGGAGATCGCCGGCAACTACGCCTTCTGGCGCAGCCTTCTGGCGACGCTGTGCTATGCGGTCATCTGCATTCCGCTGGAGGTGTTTCTTCCCCTGTGGGCGGCCAACACCCTGCGGCCCCACAGCAACCGGTTCAACACCGTCTCGAAGCTCCTGATCTATCTTCCCGGCGTGGTCAGCTCCGTGGCGCTGGTCATCGCGTGGAAGGTAATGCTGCTGCCGGACGTGGGCCTGATCTCCCAGGTGCTCAAGCCCTTCGGCCTCGGGCGCGTGTCGCTGCTGGACAGCGCCGTCACGTCAATCCCCATCATGTCGATACTGATCGTGGCCTGCTGCCTGGGCGCGAACCTCATCATCTACAGCGGCGCGCTGAACAACATCCCCGCCACCTACTTTGAGGCCGCCGAGCTGGACGGCGCCACCCGCGGCCAGCAGTTCCGGAAGATCACCATGCCCATGCTCCAGCCAACCATCGTGTACGTGTTCATCACGTCCACCATCGCCTGCCTCCAGATCTTCGTGATTCCGCAGCTGATGACCAGCGGCGGACCCAACTACACCAGCTCGTCGCTGCTGATGCTGATCTACAGCAGCGCGTTCTCCAATGGCAAATTCGGCTACGCCTCGGCCATCGGCGTGATCCTCTTCGCCCTGACCGCGGTGATCGCCGTCATCCAGTTCCGCGTGACCCAGCGCGAGACCATCGAGTATTGAGGAGGGGTGGACTGTGAAGTTGAATCAAAGACGCATCAGCATCCCCTCCACCATTCTCCTGATTTTGCTGATCGTGATGCTGATGTCCCCGTTCTACGTGCTGCTCATCGGCTCGTTCAAGCCGCCGCTGGCGCTGTCGGACATGGACCTGAACCCCTTCAACGGCAATCTGACGCTGAAGAACTTCGAGACGGTGTTCAAAAAGTCCGAGGTCTTTCTCTGGATGAAGAACAGCCTGGTCATCAGTGTCTCGGTCTGCGCCATCACCGCGGCGGTGGGCGTCATGGCCGGCTACGCTTTCGCCAAGATCAAGTTCAAGATGCGCGGCGTCTTTTTCGCCGCCGTCATGGCCACCATGATGATGCCCAAGCAGATGCTGCTGATCCCCAACTACCTGGTGGCGTACCAGCTGAATTTGGAGGACCGGCTCATCGGCGTGATCCTGACTTCCATCGCCCCGGCCTTCGGCGTGTTCCTGAGCCGGCAGATGATTTCGAGCCTGCCCAAGGAGCTGTTCGACGCGGCGGAGATCGACGGGTGCGGCGAGCTGCGGAAATTCACCCGCATCGTCCTGCCCCTGTCGCTGCCCACCGTGGCCACCATCGCCACCTTCTCGTTCTTCAGCACGTTCAACGACTACCTGTGGCAGCTCATCATGATCTCCGACAAGAAGCTCAAGACCCTGCCCGTCGGCGTCGCCATGTTTGCCCAGGCCCAGTCCTCGTCCAACAAGGCCTCGCAGCTGGCCATCGGCCTGATCTCCACGATCCCGCTGGTCATCGCGTTCCTGCTGCTGCAAAAATTCTACATCCGCGGCGCCACCGACGGCGCGGTGAAAGGCTAGAGAGGTATTCCCATGATCCAAACAACCATTGGCCAGCTGGACCAGTATGTTGCCGCCCATCCCCGGTTTGAGACCGCCTTTGCCGCCGTCCGGCGGCTGGCGGAGGCAGACTTCCAGGCCGGCGTCACCGAGATCGACGGGCGGGACGTCTACGTCAACGCCATCGCCTACGAGACGCGGCCCCGGGAGGGGTCCCAGTTTGAGGCCCACCGGGCATACATCGACGTGATGTATTTGAAATCCGGCCGCGAGGCCATCGAGTGGTGCCCTACGGAGCGCCTCACGGAGGTCACCGCGCCCTATGACGCCGCGGGCGACGCCCTGCTGGCGGCGCTCCAGCCCGGCACAAGGCTGTATATGCAGCCCGGCGATGTCGCCGTATTTTTCCCGGCGGATGCCCACTGCCCGGGCCTTCAATGGGAGGACAAGCAGAACGTGGAAAAGTACATTGTGAAAGTCCGCGTGAAGTAATATTTTTAAGAGGGTAACACAAACATGGAAAAAGACAACGTCAAATTCTCAGGTGTCATGTCGGCGCTGATCTCGGCGGTCGACGAAAACGGCAAAGTCCTGGAGGACTCCATGCGCCGCGTGATGGAATGGCATCTGCGCGACGGGCTGAGCGGCTTCTACCTCTGCGGCGGCACCGGCGAAGGTCCGGTTTTGCAGGTGGAGACGCGGATGCGCATCGCGGAGCTGGCCAAGGAGGTGGTGGGCGGCCGCGGGCACCTCATCGCCCATGTGGGCGCCATCGACCTGGTGAGCGCGGTCAAGCTGGCCCGGCACGCCGCCGATGTCGGCATGGACGCCATCTCCTCGGTCCCGCCCTTCTTCTACCACTACGGCGAGGCGGAGATCCGGGACTACTACCAGGCCCTGTCCGACGCCTCGGGCCTGCCGATCCTGATGTACGCCTCGCCCCTCTCCGGCGTGGAGATCACCTGGGACATGGTGGACCGGATGATGGACATCCCCCACATGATCGGCCTCAAGTGGACCAGCTACGACTACTTCACCATGCACCGCATCCGCGAGCTGCGCGGCGGCAACATCAACGTCATCAACGGGCCGGACGAGTGCCTGCTGTGCGGGCTGAACATGGGCGCGGACGGCGGCATCGGCGCCACCTACAATGTCATGCCCAAGCTGTTTGCCGAGATTTACAGCCAGTTCCACGCCGGCAACATCGCCGCCGCCCAGGCCGCGCAGTTCAAGGCCAACAAGCTCATTGAGGTGCTGCTGAAGTTCGGTGTTGTGGTGGGCATCAAGGACATCCTGTCGGAGCTGGGCTACGACTGCGGCTACCAGGTCTATCCCCAGAAGCGCTTCTCCGCTCAGGAGCGGGCCGAGTTCCACAAGGCGCTGAAGGAGATCCACTATTTTGAGTCGTATCTCTGAATACAATATTTGCCAAAAAGGAGAGCATTTGACACATGGATTACAAAAAACTCTTTGACCTCACCGGCAAGGTCTGCGTCGTCACCGGCGGTACCGGGTATCTTGGCAGCGAGAATGTGAAGATCCTCAAGGACTTCGGCGCCACGGTGGTGGTGGCGGACATCCGCGCGGCGGAGGAGCGCTGGGCCAACGCGCCGCAGCCGGTGGGCGACCTGTTTGTGGAATGCGACGTGTCCTCCACCGAGTCCATCAAGGCCTGCTTCAAGAAGGTCGTGGACACCTATGGCAGCCTGGACGTGCTGGTCAACTGCGCCAACTACGGCGCGGGCTACGGCAAGGAGAGCCAGCTGGAGTTCATGTCCGACGAGGTGTGGAACATCGGCGTGGACGGCGCGGTGGGCGTGGTATTCCGCGGGACCCGCGAGGCGGTGCCGTATATGAAGGAAAAGGGCGGCTCCATCATCAACTACTGCTCGATGTACGGCGTGGTGGCTCCGGACCTGCGTATCTACGGCGACAACCCCCAGAAGCAGCCCCCCAACTACGGCGCGGGCAAGGCGGGCGTGGCGCAGTTCACGCGGTACGCCGCAGCGGCCCTGGGCGAGTACGGCATCCGCGTCAACGCCGTCACCCCCGGCCCCTTCCCCAACCCCCGCAACCAGGACGACGCGGCGTTCAACCAGCAGCTGGCCAGCAAGACCATGCTGGGCCGCTTCGGCCAGAGCCACGAGATCGCCGGTGCGATCCTCCTGCTGGCCTCCGACGCCTCCACCTTCATGACCGGCTCCAACATCACCGTTGACGGCGGCTGGACCGCATGGTAAACTGAGAAAACCCCTTCACTTTTCACAAAGGAGAGAACATTTCAATGGGACTGTACGACGAATTCAGATTCAAGCCCGCACACTGGCTGCCCCACGCCAACCTGCCCCTGGAGGAGCTGGAGCGCGTGCGCAACATCAAGCGTGAGGACATGGAATACACCAATGAGAACGGCTTCTCCGTCCGCGTGGTGCTGGACCCCACCCTCTGCATGGTCATGGACGTGTTCCACCGCATCTACCTCAGCGACGTCATGGACAAGCACCTGACGATGATTTTCCCCAACCAGTGGCCTGCCGCCTACTCCGCTATCGCGGAGATGATCAACCGCTACAATGTCTCCTGCCGCAACGTGGACGCCTTCGCCATGGACGAGTGGGCCGACGAGGACGGCAATGTGGCCCCCCTGACCTACGGCGCGGGTCTGGGCTACTCCTTCCGCAACCACTTCTACGGCCAGATCCGCGAGGATCTGCGGCCCAGCGAGGACCACTGGCACGTCTTTACCAACGAGAACAAGGGCGACAACGTCTACTCCTCCCTCATTGAGGAGTGCGGCGACGGCGGCGCGGACGTGGTCTACTCCGCCACTGGCTGGCCGGGCCACACGGCGTTCATTGATCCGGGCGCGCCGGAGTTCGCGGCGGACTCCCTGGAGGAGTTCTGCAAGCTCGGCTCCCGCATCACCACCGAGACCCCGCTGACCATCTGCGAGAACTCCCTCTTCGCCCCCATGGGCGACTCCGGCGACGTCTGGGCCGTGCCGCCCAGGGCCGCCACCATCGGCCCCCGGGATATCTGCAACGCCCGTGAGCGCTTTGAGCTGCACAGCTTCTGCGGCCCGGACGGCAGCTCCTGGCAGCGGATGATCTCCCGGATCGAGCTGTATGGGCCCATCTCCATGGAGTGCCCGGCGTCCATCATGCGCCTGGGCAAGGGTACGTGCTTTGTCAGCGAGGGTCTGGCCAAGCCCTTCGGCTCCTGGCCCTGCGGCCTGGCTCTGGGCGATCTGGGCAACGTGTAATGCGCGCCATCGTCAACACCAAGCTGATCCTGGAGGACGGCATCGTCTGGGACGGCGCCGTGACCTTCGACCAGGGCCGCATCGTGGCCGCGGGGGAGCGGGACGAGGTGGCGATCCCGGCGGACGCCGGGATCATCGACGCCGGCGGCCTCTATACCGCGCCGGGGTTCGTGGACATCCACGTCCATGGCTCGGAGCACCACTCCTTCCGGCGGGACCCGCCGCTCCGGGTGGCGGAGGAGTTCCTCTGCCATGGGCAGACGACGCTGCTGCCGACGTTTTTCAGCGACCTCCTGCCGGAGCAGATGATCGAGCGGGTTCAGGCCTGCCGGGAGGCGGCAGGGCAGGGGGTCGGCCGGGTGCTGGACGGCATCTACATGGAGGGGCCGTACATGGCCGGCTTCAGCGGCAACCAGAATTCCATCCAGCAGATGTGGATGGACGACATCCGCCGGGAGGACTACGTCCCCCTGGTGGACGCCATCGGGGACATGGTGCGGGTGTGGGCCATCGACCCGGCGCGGCCGGGGATCGGGGACTTCATGGCCTGCGCTAAGGAGAAAAACCCGCAGGTGCTCTTCGCCCTGGGCCACTCCCGGGCCACCGCCGCCCAGTGCCGCGCCCTGCGGGACTATGGTCTCCGGGTGCAGACCCACCACGGCGACTCCGGCAAGGCCCCGGGCCATGCCCAGGGCACCGTGGGCGCCGGCTGCGACGAGTACACCCTCTATGACCCGGACATGTACGCGGAGCTGATCTGCGACGAGAAGGGCGTCCATGTGGACCCGGACCTCATCAAGCTGGTGATCCGGACCAAGGGCGTGGAGCGGGTGGTGCTGATCACCGACAGCGAGGTGGCCTACACCGACCCCGCCACCGGCAAGCCCTACACCAATAACCCCGCCGACGGCGTCGCCTACGGCCCGGACCTGAACTACGACTATGAGGGCCACGTCTCCGGCAGCCACCTGACCCTGGACAGGGCTTGCCGGAACGTGATGAAGCACACCGGCTACGGCCTGTGCCACGCGGTCCGCTTCGCCTCGCTGAATCCGGCCCGCCTGCTGGGGCTGGACCGGGAGATCGGCAGCATCGCCGCCGGGAAGCGCGCCAACCTCATCCTGATGGACGACACGGTGCGGGTGCGCCGGGTGTTTCTGGACGGAGAGCTGGTGTGCGAGGATGGAAAACTGGCGCTCTGACCGCGATTTTGACAGATTCCACAAAAAGCCCTGCCGGACGTGCGCCCGGCAGGGCGTTCTGGGAGGTAGAACCGCTTTGCAAGCAATTGTCAACACCAAGCTGATCCTGGAGGACGGCATCATCTGGGACGGCGCGCTGACCTTCGACCAGGGCCGCATCGTGGCCGCGGGCCGGCGGGGCGAGGTGGACATCCCCGCCGGAACCGAGGAGACCGACGCCGGTGGGCTCTACACAGCCCCCGGCCTCATCGACATCCACAACCATGGCTCCGAGACCCATATGTTCCACGAGGACCCCCTGGCCTGCGCCCGGCACTTCCTCCGCTGCGGCGAGACCACCATCCTGCCCACCTTTTACTGCAACCTGACCGCGGAGCAGATTCTCGACGGTGCGGAGAAGATGCGCGCTGTCTCCGGCCGGGGCGCGGGGCAGGTGATCGGCGGGTTTTATATGGAGGGGCCGTACATGAACGGTCTGGGCAGCAATCAGAACAGCATCCTCTGGACCGGCGGCATCGTGGAGGCGGAATACGCCCCTCTGGTGGACCAGCTGGGCGCCGAGGCACGCGTCTGGGCCATTGATCCCAACCGGAAGGGGATCGAGGGCTTTTTGTCCTACGTCCGGGCGCGGAATCCCCAGGCCATTTTCGCCCTGGGCCACTCCGACGCCGCCGCCGCCCGCTGCCGGGAGATCGAGGACTACGGCATCCGCCTCCAGACCCACCACGGCGACTCCGGCAAGGCTCCGGGCCACGCCCAGGGGACCATCGGCTCCGGCTGCGACGAGTATACCCTCTACCATCCGGACATGTACGCCGAGATGATCTGCGACGAGATGGGCGTCCACCTGGACGCGGACATGATCCGCATGGTGGTCCGCACCAAGGGCGTGGAGAAGCTGATCCTCATCACCGACTCCATGAGGTCCGGCGTGGACCCGGCCACCGGCAGGCCGTATCTCAACAACCCCGCCGACGGCATCGTCTACGGCCCGGACCTGAACTACGACTACGAGGGGCACCTGGCCGGCAGCCACCTGACGCTGGACCGGGCCTGCCGCAACTTCATGGCCCACAGCGGCTACGGCCTCTGCCACGCCATCCGCTGCGCCACGCTGAACCCGGCGCGGCTCCTGGGGCTGGACCGGGAGATTGGCTCGCTGCGGCCCGGCCGTCTGGCCAACCTCATTCTGCTGGACGATATGGTCCACATCCACAAGGTGTTCCTCAAGGGCGAGCTGGCCTGCGTGGACGGCGTGCTGACCGCCGCGATGGAATAGGAGAGTTTACGAACATGAAGTATAAAGAACAACAGGGGATGCGCGTTTCCGTGTTCTCCCTGGGCACGGTACAGCTGGGCATGAACTACGGCATCGCCAACACCTCTGGCAAGCCCAGCCATGAGCAGGCCTTCGCCATGCTGGACCGGGCCGCAGAGCTGGGGGTCAACCACCTGGACACCTCCAACGACTACGGCGACTCCGAGCAGACCATCGGCCAGTGGCTCCGGACCCGCGAGGAAAAGCCCCAGATCACCACCAAGGTCGGCCACTTCGCCATGGAGAGCGAGGCGGGGCTGGAGCAGGAGATCCGGGGCCAGGTGGAGGGCTGCCTCCGCCGGCTGAGCCTCCCGGCCATTCCGGTGCTGATGCTCCACGACTTCGAGGAGTATGCCCGGCACCCGGACTGGATGCGGCGCATCTTCCGGAAGCTCAAGGACGAGAAGCTCATCGTGCGCAGCGGCATTTCCGCCTACTCCCGCCATGACTACGGCGTCATCGCCCAGTCAGGCTTTGACTGCGTGCAGATCCCGCTGAACATCTTCGACTGGAACCGCATCTCCGACGGCAGCCTGGACAAGCTGGCCCAGGCGGGGATGGCGGTGTTTGTCCGCAGCGCGTTTTTGCAGGGGCTGGTATTCCGCGACCCGGCCAGGCTGGAGCCGGAGATGGAATTCTGCCGCCCGACGCTGGAGAAGTTCCGCGCTCTGTGCGAGAAATACGGCCTCCGGCCCGAGGAGCTGGCGGTGTCGTTCCTGCTGAGCCTGCCGCAGATCACCGGCCTGGTGCTGGGCTGCGAGACCATTGCCCAGGTGGAGGCCAATGCGGCGCTGATGGACCGGACCGTGGAGCTGTCCCAGGCCCAGATGCAGGAGATCGAGGCGGCCTTCCGCGACACCGACCCCAAGGTCCTCAACCCCGCCCGCTGGCACAACGCCGGCGTCTACGAGACGGCCAAATAGGCGGGATGGTTTCCCAAAAAATGGCGGAGCGCACAAAGCGTTCCGTCATTTTTTGTGCAAAAGTGCCCACGTGGGCAAGTTGCAAAGCCCCAGGGGCGGAATTTGCCGCGCTGCATCGATAAAAATCGCCAAAACCCATTGACAAACGGCGAAAATCGTGGTTAAATATGTTCGTTAAACAAATAAAATAATCCGGCCGGAGGCGGGCCGGGGAGGTAGGGTATGAGTGAGCTTTATGCCGGCTTCGGCCGGGTGGACGTCACGCCCATGATGGGCATCAATCTGGCCGGATACTACCAGGTCCGGCTGGCCGACGGCGTGCTGGATCCGCTGGAGATCAACGCGCTGGCGTTGCGGGTGGGGGAGGCGGCGGCCATCCTCCTGAGCATCGACCACTGCGGCATCGTGCGGGACATCGCCTGGGACTACCGGCGATACGTCTCCGAGGCCACAGGCGTCCCGGTGGAGGCCGTGTTCCTCCACACCACCCACACCCACACCGCCCCGGTGCTGCGCCGCGGTACCGGCGACCCCCTGGAGGCGGAGTATGACCAGTTCGTCCGCCGCCGCATGGCCGACGCCGCCCGGTTCGCCCTGGCGGATCTGAAGCCGGCGCGGATGGGCTTCGGCACGGGAACGGCCCCCAACATCGCCTTTGTCCGGCGCTTCCGCATGAAGGACGGCTCCATTCAGACCAACCCCGGCGTGGACAACCCCAACATCCTCGAGCCCATCGGCGCGGTGGACGAGCGGGTGCACGTGCTGCGCTTCGACCGGGAGGGGGCGGATTCGCTGGTGCTGGTGAACTTCGGCGACCATCCGGACGTGGTGGGCGGCTGCAAGATCTCCGCCGACTGGCCGGGCTTCCTCCGCCGCACCGTGGAGCAGGCCCTGGACGGCGTCCGCTGCATTGCCTTCAACGGCGCCCAGGGGGATGTGAACCATGTGAACGTCCATCCCCGGGGCGGCGACCTCAACGGGATGTTCCTGGACTTTGACGACGTGGCCCGGGGCTATGACCATGCCCGGTATATGGGCCGCGTGGTGGCCGGCGCGGTGCTGCAGACCTACGACAAGGTGCAGTACACCCCGGTGGAGCGTCTGCAATGCCTTCAGAAAACCATCGAGATCCCATCCAACATGCCCGCCCCCGGGGAGCTCCCCGAGGCCTGCCGCATCAACGAGCTGCACAAGGCCGGGCGGGACAGCGAGCTGCCCTACGCCGGCATGATGCTCACCACCGTGGTGGCCGAGGCCGAGCGGATGGTGGACCTGGCCAACGGTCCCGCCAGCTTCCCCATGGAGCTGACCGGCGTCGCCATCGGCCCCGTGGCCCTGCTCGGCATCCCCGGCGAGCCATTCACCGGCATCGGCCGCGCCCTGAAGGCGGCCCCCGGCTGGGCGGCGGTCCTGCCCAGTTGCAACACCAACGGCAAGGAGGGCTATTTCCCCATGCAGGAGGCCTACGACGAGGGCGGCTACGAGTCCCGCAGCTCCTACTTCCGCGCCGGCGTGGCTGAGCGGATCATCGAGGAGGGCCTGGCCCTGCTGGCGGACCTGCGGAAGTGAAAAGCCGTATATTTCCGGCGCATACCGGTGATATAGAGACCAAAAACCCAATGAAGAAAAGGAGAAACGTACATGAAAAAGTTGATTGCCCTGCTTCTGGCGGTCCTCATGCTGCTGGCGGTCTTTGCGGCCTGCGGCAAGGACGAGACTCCAGCCCCCGCTGCCGATGACAGCAGCGCTGACGCTCCCGCCGCCAGCAGCGGCGCCGGCGAGGACAGCGCGCCGGTGGACATCGCCGACGACTATTCCGAAGAGGAGATCGTCATCAATTTCCTGGGCGCGCAGTACAGCGACGCCACCGAGGGCTACATCCAGAGCGTCATTGACGCCTTTGAGAAGGAGCATCCCAACGTCAAGGTCAACCTGGAGATCGTGGGCTGGGACAACATCAATATGCGCATCAACTCCATGGTGGGCGCGCAGCAGGCTCCGGACCTCTACAACGGCGGCAGCGCCGCGGACTTCGTGGGCGACGACCTGCTCTACAAGGCCGAGGACGTCATCTCTCCGGAGCTGAAGGCCGACTTCTTCGAGACCTTCTGGAACAACAACATCACCCCCGAGCTCAACGAGTGCTATCAGATCCCCTATCTGGCCTCCGTCCGCGCTCTGTACTACAACAAGACCATCTTTGAAGAGGTCGGCATCAAAGAGGCCCCCGTCACCTGGAAGGACGTGGAGGAGACCTGCCAGAAGATCAAGGACTACTACAACGGCGGCGTGTTCCCCTGGGGCATTGACGCCTCCATGGCTGAGGGCGTCTCCACCGTGGCCTACTACGGCTGGAACAACGGCGGCGGCTACGTGGACGACAACGGCGACTGGATCCTCAACTGCCCGGAGAACGTGGAGGCCTTTGAGTGGATCAAGAGCCTCTATGACAACGGCTACACCAACGAGAACCCCGCCATGGAGACCCGCGACGACATGCAGAAGCTGGTGGCCAACGACAAGATGGCCATGCTGATTACCGCCAACTTTTTCCCCGCCCTCTATCCCGACGTGGAGCTGGGCATCGCCCCGCTGCCCTACAACGACGCCAACGTCTCCGAGTCCTCCACCATGGCCGTGCAGGACGCGCTGGTGTTCTTCAATTCCAGCGCCAAGGCCGGGGAGGATACCCCCGAGAAGATGGCGGCCCTCCGCGACTTCGTGGACTTCTTCTACAGCGCGGAGTACTACGTGCCCTTCATGATTCAGGAGGGCCTGCTGCCCGCGACTATTTCCGGCGCGGAGAAGCTGGTGCAGGACAACCCCGAGCAGGCGGCCTATCTGGACGCCCTCAACGGCGCGAAGTTCTACCCCCGCAGCAAGCAGAACTGGCAGGACTGCGACGCCGGCTGCTATGAGGCGGCGCAGAAGGTCATCACCGGGATGCAGTCTGCCCAGGATGCCCTGGACGAGGTCCAGATGACCCTGGAGGAAGGCTGATCCAGCCGGCAAAGGGGGGAGCGGCCGGTCCGCTCCCCCCTCACAAGCCCAGGAAGGAGTGAGCGAAGGTGGAACAATTACCCCCTGTCCGGAAACAGAAAAAGCTCAAGCAGAAACTCGCCCCTTATGAAGCGTATCTGTGGCTGGCGCCGTGCCTGCTGCTGGTGCTGGTCTTTGTGATGGTGCCGGTGGTGGAGACCATTGTGCTGAGCTTCAGCGACGTGTCCAAGGCCGGGCTGAACAAGGGCTTCGGCGGACTGAAAAACTTCAAATACATATTTAGTCAGGCGGCCTTTGGCCGCGTGATGCTCAACACCCTGGTCTGGGACGTGGTGATCGTGGTGGTGAGCATGGTCCTGAGCATCGTCATGGCCCTGGTGCTCAACGAGAAGTTCCGCGGACGCAAGGTGGTCCGCACCACGCTGCTGCTGCCCTGGGCCACGGCGCAGCTGATCACTGCCAGCTGCTGGAAGTACATCTTTGACTACCAGTACGGCGCGCTCAACGCCCTGCTTCTAAAGCTGGGCATCATTGAGCACAACATCAATTTCCTCGGCTCGCCCGGCTCGGCCTTCGCCTGCATGATCCTGGTAGGCATCGTGGTGACGGTGCCGTTTATGACCTTCACCCTGCTCTCGGGCCTCCAGAGCATCTCCACGGACTACTACGAGGCCGCCGTGATCGACGGCGCCAGCTTCTGGAACCGCCTGTTCAAGATCACCCTGCCGCTTTTGAAGCCGGCCATCAACGTGAGCATCGTGCTCAACACCATCTATGTGTTCAATTCCTTTACCATCGTCCAGACCGTCACCGCCGGCGCGCCGGCCAACCAGACGGCCACCATTATGACCTATCTTTATTACCTGGCGTTCAAGAAGAGCAACTACGGCGGCGCCGCGGCCATCTCGGTCATCGGCTTCGTGATTCTGCTGGCCTTCGCCCTGCTTTATATGCACTTCCAGATGAAGGAGGACGACTGATGAGCGGCAAGAAAAAAATCCGGCCCGGGCGCGTGTTTCTCTACGTGTTCGCCGCGGGCAGCCTGATCTTCCTTTTGTACCCGTACTTTGTCATGTTCGTCTCCTCCCTCAAGGGCATGGACGAGATCTTCCGGATCCCCGGGACCATCCTGCCGGAGAAGTGGATCTGGACCAACTATGTGGACATCTGGCGGGATATCCCCCTGCTGACCTACTTCAAGAACACAGTTATCGTCGGCTTCGGGGCCACGGCGCTGTGCATCGTCTGCGCCATCCCGGCGGGCTACGCTCTGGCGCGCATGAGGTTCCCGGGGAAGCGGTTCGTCATGTCCGCGGTTATCGTGACGCAGATGTTCGCGGCGGTGGTGCTGCTGGTGGGCATCTACAAGCTGATGGTGGCCATGCACCTGCAAAACACCCGCACGGGCCTGATCCTGCTGATCGCGGCGTTCAATCAGGCGTTCGCGGCGTGGATGCTCAGCGGCACCTTCGCCTCTATCTCCAAGGAGCTGGAGGAGGCCGCCATGATCGACGGCTGCGGCCGCGTCTCGGCCATGGTCCGGATCATCCTGCCCCTGGCCGCGCCGGGCATCGTGACGGCGATCATCTTCGTGTTCATCAACGCCTGGAATGAGTACACCCTGACCCTGGTCCTGATCGGCGATACCGCCCTCAAGACGTTGAATGTGGGCATCCACTCGTTCTTCGGCTACACCAATACGGAGTGGTGGTACGTCTTTGCCGCCTCCATCCTGGCGACGCTGCCGATTCTGGCGTTCTTCCAGGTCCTGGAAAGGCACCTGGTGGGCGGCCTGACCGCCGGCGGCGTGAAGGGCTGAAGCATGCTTACCGGGAGGACTCGCGGCCTGGGCATGGCGGGCGGCAGGTCCTCAAAGATAAGGCACCCCGGCGGGTTGCGCCGCCGGGGCGCTTTTTTTGCGCGCCGCGCGTTGACAAATCTGCCGGCGGCGCCTATACTGAACTACAGGAGGAGATTGCCATGATGCGGGAAGAAGAACTGCTGTCCGCCGCCTTTGCCCTGGGGTTTGCCGACGCGGCGGTGGTGGATACGTCGGAGATCGTCTTTCAGCCGGCGTTTCGCGTCTGCTGCGAGGACAACCTGTGCGGCAAGTACGGCGTCAACTACACCTGTCCGCCGGCCTGCGGCACCACGGAGGAGATGCGCGGGCGGATCCTGCGCTGCCGCCGCGCCCTGGTTCTGCAGTCCATGTGGGACGCCGACGACCCCATGGACAGCGCCCAGACAGCCCCGGCCAAGCGCCAACACAACCAGTGGACCCGCGCGCTGCTGGAGCAGTCGGGCCTGAAGGGTCTGATGGTGGGGGCCAGCGGGTGCAGCCTGTGCACGCCGTGTATGCTGGAGCGGGGCGCGCCGTGCCGCTTCCCGGACCGGTGCTGGTCGTGCATGTCGGCCTACTGCATCTATGTGCAGAAGCTGGCGGAGCGCTGCGGCATGGACTACGACTGCGGCCCGGGCTGCGTCGCCCTCTTCAGCCTCCTCTGCTTCGGGGCGCGGGACTGATGCCGCCGCGCCATGGAAAATGGAAACAGAATTTGATTTGGGAGGTCCTTTCATGAAACGTTCATTGCGCGCCCTCTGCCTGGGCGTGGCGCTTTTGCTCCTGTGCACGGTGTTTCCCGCGGCGGCGGGCACGGATACGGTGCTGATGATGCAGGTGGGGACGGGCGCGCTGCTGGAAAACGGCGTCTCCGCGGCGGCGCCGGCCCCGATCTACGCTGACAACGGCGCACTTCTGATCCCCCTGCGGCCCATTGCCCAGCGGCTGGGGGCGGCCGTGGGCTGGGACGCGCCCAGCCGGCAGACCACCGTGAGCCGGAACGGCGTCACCCTTCGCTTCACCGACCAGAGCTGGAGCTACCAGGCCGGCGGCGAGACCAAGTCCCTCTCCGCCCAGCCCCGGGTGGTGAACGGGACGCTCTATGTCCCGGTTCTGGCCCTGACAGACCTGGGCGTCTCGGTGCATGTCTGGGGGTATTACGAGGGGGGCTTCTGTGCTGTCTCCGACCGCGCCCTCTCCGATGCGGCCCTGGCCCAGTACCACGCCCAGGCCCTGAAGGCGTTCGGACCCAACGAGGGGCTGTTCAACCGCACCTCGCTCACCCTGCGCCTCGGCTCCCGCAAGGCATGGACCGGCGGCGGGACCGTCGAGCTCTGCGAAAAGGGCGGCGCGGCGGTACCATACCAGGGAAGCGACGGCTTCCTGATGCTCCCTGTTCAGGCCTGCGCCGAGGCCCTGGGCGGTACATATGCCCTGGACGCCGCGGGCAATTCCACCGTGACCCTGGGCGGCCACACCGCCGTGTTCCCCGCCGCCAACGGGTACGTCACCGTGGACGGCGCGCGGCGGGAGCACGCCTACTACGGCGGCGCGCTGCGCCAGGGGACGGCTTTCTGCTCAGTCTACGCCTTTGCCAGCACCCTGGGGTACTGCGCCTATGCCGACGGCGACGCCATCCTCCTCTCCGCCTGGGACCTGAGCCAGCGTCCGGCGTTCCAGGAGCGGGCCTGGCAGGCGGCGGACGCGCTGATCCTCCAGCGCTACGAGGACGCCAAGGGCTTCCTGGCCCTGACCTTTGACGACGGCCCCTCCGGCCAGCTGACCACGCGCCTCCTGGACGGGCTGAAGGCCCGGGGCGTCCACGCCACCTTTTTCCTCTGCGATTACCGCATCCAGACGTATCCAGGCATCCTGGGCCGCTACCGGGCCGAGGGGCACGAGGTAGGCAACCACAGCGCCAACCACGCCACCCTCACCGCCTGCGGCGCGGAGAAGCTGGCCTCCGAGCTGGACGCCACCAACCGCTCCATCACGCGTCTGTGCGGCGCCGCCCCCACGCTGATGCGCCCGCCGGGGGGCGCGTATAACCAGACCGTCCTCTCCGCCGCCGGCGCCCGGGGCATGAGCTGCATCATGTGGAGCGTGGACACCCTGGACTGGAAGAACCGCAACGTCAGCGCCATCCTCCAGCGGGCGCTGCCCAATGTCCGGGACGGCGATATCATCCTCATGCACGATATGTACAGCACCAGCGTGGACGCGGCCCTTTCCATGATCGACACGCTCCAGGCCCAGGGGTACGTGTTCGTCACCGTGTCGGAGCTGGCGCAGCTCAAGGGCGTGAGCCTGCAGCCCGGGGCCAGCTATTCCAGCATTCGTTAAGTTCTGGTTGCAAATTTTGCCGCAAACCAGTATAATAAAAGCAAAATTGACAGGTATGAGGGGGAGACGGCATGGGTCTGTTGGGATGGTTCGGAAAAAAGGCGGAGAAAAAGTCCGCCGCGCCGGCGGAGAAGCCGGCGGCGGCGAGCCTCGCGTTCTGCGAGGGAATGCGCGTGGAGGTGACTGACGCCGGGGACGGGCGGCCGCTGTTCCAGGCAGAGCTGCACAGTGTCCGCGGGGCGGAGGCGGCGCTGGAGACGCTGCGCATGGACGCGGAGGACCTGCCGGCCTCGCCGGCGGACGTGCTGCTCCGGGGCTACAGCAAGCGGGAGTCCAAGGCGGTGCTGCTGGAGGCGTCCATCACGCCGGATCAGGAGCCCAGCTGGCGGGCGGAAAACCTGGTGCTGCGCAAGGCCGGCAACGACCGCAGCTATTTCCGCCTGGGGGCGAACCTGGAGGCTGTGGCCGCCGCCGCCGCCTCGCCGAAGCTGGAGGAGGCGTGCAAGCTGCTGGATATCAGCGCCGGCGGCGTGCGGATCGCCGCGAAGCAGACCTTCCGTATGGGTGAGCAGCTGATCCTGACGGTGCGCCTGCTGCCGGAGCGGGAGACGCTGCGGATATTCTGCCGTGTGCTGCGCATCGTGCACCGGGAGAACGGACGGCAGGAATACGGCTGTCAGTTCCTGGACCTCAGCGACGCCGACCAGGAGAAGCTGACGCAGATGATCTTTGAATTGCAGCGGCTGAAAAAGAACATGGTCTGAGCCGCCGGGAGGAGGGGGAAATACCATGGAAGCGGATGTGAAAGCGCGCCTTGCTCCCTGCGGGTTGCACTGCGGAAAGTGCTTTGCGTTCCGGGATGGGGAGATCCATGATGCGGCG
Organism: Oscillospiraceae bacterium; assembly: GCA_022792945.1. Taxonomy (GTDB): domain Bacteria; phylum Bacillota; class Clostridia; order Oscillospirales; family Oscillospiraceae; genus Avoscillospira_A. The sequence goes on from JAAWBZ010000076.1 coordinate 29,941, forward strand.
GTGCGCCTGCAAACGTACCTGGGCAATTTCGCGCCCTATGCGGCGCGCTTCGCGGAGCAGCTGGACCCGGTGTTCGGGGAATATCCGGCTTTCGCGGCGCTGCTGGATTACCTGGCGAAGGCGGACTGTGGCGGATGCCGGGCAGAAAAGTGTAAATATTATAAAAACTGTGAAGTTCGCGCCTGCGCACAGGAAAAGCAGGTGGATTTCTGTTGTGATTGTCCGGAGTTTCCCTGCGCGCATACAGGCCTGGATGCGAATCTCTATCAGCGCCATGTGGCCATCAACCGAAAAATCGCGGAGACAGGACCGGAGGCATATTACGCGACCATCCGGGATACACCGCGCTATTGAGCAAAATGCTTCGCCGGCCTTGGAAAAGGCCGGCGAAATGTTTACCAATCGCGGTCGAAATCGCGGATATAGAGGTCGTCGCAGGGTGGGTCGGGGACGCGGAGGACGGGGTGGGGGGCGCGGATGGGACAGGCGGAGGAGAGAATACAATTCGGCGACGGTTCCGGCGCTTCGTCGCCCCGCGCCACCAGAAACAGCCGCTCCAGCGGCATCTCCAGCAGCTTCTCCGTCAGCCCCGGCCGCGCCCGCAGCCATGGGCGCAGGGCCAAGTAGATGCTCCGGTCCGTCCGGGTGTCGCAGAAGCGGAACGCCATCCGCCCCTTGCTCCGCACCCGCAGCCTGCCGTTGCCGATGGTACACCCCAGCAGCGACTGCACCGCGTCAATAGCGCAGGAAAAACTCTCCGCCGTGCACACCACCGGGTACGGCCCGTTGCCGCACAGCTCAAACTGCTCCAAAATATACGCCGTAGCCCTGGTCCCGATGGCCAGGGCCGGACACGCACAGCCGTGAAACGCCTGGGCCTTGTCCCATGCCTCCTGGAATGTCATGCGCCATCCTCCGTTACGTTCCCGCCTTGACGGTCTCCAGGGCCACCTTGACCGCCTGCTCCCGGGTCATGACCGCCTTGGGGGCAAAGCGGCCGTCGCCCATGCCCGCGACGATGCCGCGGGCGGTGAAATAGCCCACATACGGCGCGGCGTAGCCGGAGATGGCCGCGGCGTCGGTAAAGTCCGGCGCGCCGCCCTCCAGGGCCGCCCCGTCGCCCACGGACCCGGTGTCCGCCAGCTCGCACACGCGGCCCAGCATGGTCACGGCCTGCTCCCGGGTCAGGGTCCGGTCCGGCGCGAAGGTCCCGCCGCCCATGCCGTTGACCACACCCAGGGTGTAGGCCTGGGCCACAGCCTCGTCGTTGGTATCGGTAAAGGGAGAGGCCCCGGCTGCGGGCGACGTCTCGCCGCCCATGGCCCGGTGGAGCGCCACCGCCACCGCCGCGAACTCTGCCCGGGTGATGCCGCGGGTCAGGTCCTCCCCGGCCAGGCGGTCCGGAATCAGCTCCAGTCCGCCGGCCTCCTCCATGGCCTCCCTGGCCCAGGCGGAGCAGCGGCTCCAGGGCTGGCCGGCCTGGATGTGGGCCGCGGCGGTGTAGTGGTCCGCCGTGGAGGCCGCCGCGCCGGCCAGGGCGTCGGAGTAGTCGTGGTCCCACTCGTGCTCCGTGGCCCAGGCGGCGGTGTCCCGCACCAGGAAGTAGTCGTAGGGGATGGTCCCGCTGCGCTCAAAGGCGGCGTGGTCCATGCGCACGTCCAGCCAGTAATACTGCCCGTCCAGGAGCACGTAGTTCCACTTGTGCTCCACCCTGGAGCCGCTGCGGTTGATGAACTGCCCGTCGATGAGGCGGCAGTCGAAGCCCAGGTGGTTCAGGAGCACCGTCAGCAGAGCCGCGAAGTGGGCGCAGTTGCCGCTGCGGGTCATCATCATTTCGTAGGCAAAGGAGGCCACATAGTCGTTGGCGTCGCAGGGCAGGAAAAACGAGCCGTAGCCCAGCTCCACCAGCCCCATGGCCAGATCCGGGCGGATGACAATCTCGCCCCGGTCAACGGCGGCGCGGGCAGCCTCAAAAAACGCGGGGACGCTGGCCTCCAGGTCCGCCTCGCTGAAATAGTAGGTCCCGTCCCAGCCCTCACGGCTGCAATGGCGGATGATCCAGTCGTAGACGGCGCGGATCTTCTCACGGTCGGTCCTGCCGGCGGTGGGGATTTCCTTCAAAATCTCCTCAGCCATGTAGTCGATATCGCCGTAGCCGATGTAAATGCCGAGATTTCCGTAGCTTCCCGCTGCCAGCGCGCCCGCCGGCAGCACCGTGAGCACCAGCACAACGGCCAGCAGAATGGAACACAGTCGTTTTTTCATCTTCATAACTCCCTTCAGACGCGCCAAGGGCGTCTCTCTGGTACCATCATACCATAGAAAGCGCGGGCTGTCAAAACGGCGTTGACACCGGCAGGCCGCAGGACTCCGGCCTTTCTCTCCACGGGTTCCGGCATCCGCAGGTTGGGGCTAGGAATTCCCGCCCGGATATGCTACAATGGTCCAAAACCACCGCCGAAAGGGGCTGTGCGCCGTGAAAAACCGCAAGGAATGGTGGCTTCGCCTGGGTTTTCTAACCCTGGGGCTGGCCATTGCCCATCTGGGTGTGACACTGTTTCTCCTCAGCAATCTGGGCACCGACGCTTTCACCGTGTTCGCCAGCGGGCTGGCCCGCATCACCCATCTCTCCGTAGGGCTGTGCCACAGCGGCATTCAATGCGTGCTGATCGCGGCCATGGCGCTGCTGACCCGGGGGTATATCAAGACCGGCTCCTTTGTCTGCTGCCTCCTGGGCGGGCCGATCATCGACGGCTTCACCGGGATCTTGGGCCGGTGGCTTTCCGGCGCGTCGCCCATGTGGCTGCGGGTGCCGGCGATGCTGCTGGGGTGCGTCATTCTCGCCATCGGCATGGCTCTGGTCATCGCCTCTGACGCCGGTACCGGTCCCAATGACCTGGTGGCGGTGATCCTCACCGACAAGCTCCGCCGCTTTCAGTTCCGGACCGTCCGCGTCGTCTGCGACCTTCTCTTTATCCTTACCGGCTGGCTCCTGGGCGGCACTGTGGGCATCGGCACCGTAGCCGCCGCCTTCCTGGTGGGACCGGTGGTGCAGCTCTTCCGGCCGCTGCACCAGCGCTTCCTCTCCGCCGTCCTGGGCCATCCAGCGTCCGCGCCGTAAAATCCTGAGTACCCCACAAGGAACCGCCGGCAGCTCCAAAGCCGAGGCCATGGAGCCCAGTCATCAGTGGAACCGCCTTCACCTCCGCCCTGAGAGCAAAGAAATCCCCACCAAAGCGCAGTTTTCGCCGTACGGCGGAAACGGAGCAGTGGTGGGAATTTCCGTAACCTGCGTCCCCCTCGGGGCGGAGCCTGGCGGCTCTGCCCCGAAAGCGAAGAAACTCCCACCATAGCGCAGTTTTCGCCGTACGGCGGAAACGGAGCAGTGGTGGGAATTTCTGAGCTGGTGACCCGCTGGAGATTCGAACTCCAGACCCATTGCTTAAAAGGCAATTGCTCTGCCAACTGAGCTAGCGGGTC
>JAAWBZ010000140.1 GCA_022792945.1 Oscillospiraceae bacterium
GGCTTTGCAGGGATTTAACTTTTTACTCGAACGCCTCGGCGGTTTGTTTGAAGTGACTGTTTTTCCCTCATTTTTCAAGCATTTATTATCCATATTCTTTAAAAATCGCCCTCGTTTTTGTGCCAGTCAAAATTTTTAGAGCCAAAATAGAGCCAGCGACAATCGAATTTTTTACTTACCTTATCAACACCAATTACAATATTTAAAAATTCGTATCTACTGATTTCTAACACTTGCATTCCTTATTCTATGATTCTAAATCAACATTCCATGCTCTAAGACCAGAATAGGCAAACATTAGGTTGAATGATACTCTATCTGTGACATTTTCCGTTGTAAATTCTCTTTTCCTACCATACTCATCTGTAATTAACGGAACAAATGTTGCTATCAAATTCATTCCATCAATTTGTATTGTTCCCGCTGTATTCCCCCTTATTTCTGTAATTGCTCCTTTAAATTGCTTAAGCCCTGCAATGCTACCACTCTTTTCATGTGCTATATAATTATTTGATATAATTGGACTTCCTTTTTTTGATAATGAATATACATCACGAAAAGATAAATTATTGATTCCTGCTGGAACCATATCCTTACAGCGAGCTATATGTTTTACGACTTCCGCTGCTGAAGACACCCCCTTTTCCATCTGAAGAAAATGCATTATAAATAGCAGGTACTCTTTTTCATAATCATCTACCATATAATCTTCGATAAATGTAATTACTTCTCCGGCATCAAAATCACTTAATCTTCGATATGACTCATACCAATAAAAAATATCCCCTTGCTTTATGTTATCACGAAAACTCTGTAAGACATTTTGATACATACTCAGTGAAATTATATGCAATAACTCTTCACCCATCCGATCCCAACTATATCCATTGTAAGCATAGGCAGAAGACGCATATGTCCTTCGACAGAAAATTGCTACTTTCCCCTCCTGGCTATTCCACATATTTAATTTTTGTTCAATATTATCTGTATTTATTTGCAAAGATTCTATTAGGCTCTTTGCCCTCTCCAAATAGTCTTTATAGGATTTATCATATACTTCATAATGTCTTTGCATTTCATCAAAAAGTTGCACTGCATTACCATAATGCTCTCTATACCATGTTTCAAACTCTGTTTCTTCGCGAAGCAACTGTCCCATTGATCTATTATCTTTATCGTATCCTACAATTTTTTGAATTAAAATACTCTCCATTTGAATTTGAGGAAAATATGCGTAACTATTAAGTTTCTTTGATATATGGCGAGCCTTTTCAAAAGCGCTTTCAGCAACTACACATTTTTCCCTCACTTGTCCAATTAAATCTTGCAAACTTATTGCTAATCTTCCACTCCTCTGTAATAACCTCTCTTCTCGAATATATGCATAAATACTTTTACAGTAAATACATCCCAAAGTAATATAATGAACCATGGGATTCAACATTTCTCTTTCAGAAATATTTATTGCTGTATCCAGCAAATCTATTGCAGTATCATATACGTTTGTAGATTGCTCAACTAGTAATCTTGCCAAATGATTGTAATAATGTGGATTGGCAGGATACAACTCTATTAACTTACTAAACAATTCTTTTCTCTTCGTAAATGTTTCTATATCTTCTATCAAATTAGAAAATCTAGTTCTTTCGCTATCAATATATGACCGATCTATGAACAATTCCCTTAAAATTCTATCAACTTTCTCATCTTTCGCACCATATAAATCATACATTCTCGTCACAAACAGCATAGATGCATTATAAATACATTCATGATAATCCTTTACGTCATATATTTCGCATAGTATTTGTTTTGCAATAAGTGGATGGCAAATTCTCCATCCTTCTTCATGAGAAATAATTAATTTTCTAACTGATGAATCCAATTCCTCATATAATAAATAAGCATGCATAATCTCTTGTGATTTAATATCGTCGGCCTTTTTTAATCTAACTGGTAATTCGGCAAACCTCACACATATATTTTGTGAATAAATTGTTATTAACGCTATATCAGATAACAAATCCCGCATAGTTTGGTCGCACACTTGAACAGTTTTCTTAATATTTCTCAAATTATATTCTTCTTGAAAAGTATAAAAACCATAAAAAAACGGACAACGCTGTTCTAACCACTCACTAGTGTTTCCTTCTGTAATATTCCGGAGCATATGCTTCCTTGAATCATCATTGGTCATATTTCTAAATCGTCTTGAAAATTCTCTAGCAATACCATCTTGTAGTGTATCTTGAATTTTTATAAATGGTTTTTCTTTATCTTTTTCATCCTCTTCCGTTTTCCTATTACTACTTCGCTCTATCTGTAAAACCATCAATTTCCCATTTTCTTCATTTACTTTTGCTAATAACCCCGTCAAACCATCCCCATCTAAAATAGTTGCCCCCATTTCTATTGTAAGAAAAACTCTCTTCCCCGTTTTACGACTAATTTCTAATATAATATTTGCTGTATCCTGCGTATACCGTTTTAAACGCATACAAGGAACACTACCTTTAAGATCCCATAGTAATCTTTTTGATAATGTTGTACCTCCTGTGCCAGCACCATGAACTAGTTTTATTGACTTTACACGGGGCGAATCCTCTTCAACTGCCTTTAAAAGCATATCTCTTTTTTTCTCATAATTACTAAATACTTTCAAATCACAATCATTTGCCAAATCAAGCCAACTAATTTCTTCACCTCTGTAAAATGCTTCCCCAAAACTCGTATCCTCATCTTGTCCCTCTATACCATTATAAACCAATTCTACACTCGACTCATAATAATTTATCTCTTTTGCTGTAAGTGATTTGGGCTCAATTGTATCAATTGTTGGCAAAATAATTTCTATACCCTTTGGCTCTTCTATTGTATGTGGCAAATACAATGACACTGTTTCTGCCAGATCAACCAAACTAGCATTATTCTCTGAAAAGTAATGACACCCTAAAGCTTTAATTGTATCCACATCTTCTTGCGTAATAACATTTGTCCCCAATGTTACAATCCGTGAACCCTTTAGTCTAAGATAATTATTTAATATACATTGTAGAAATTTCTGTGCAAATGCATGCCCTTTTCTGATATCAAGCACAAATAATATTGGTTTTAACCCCTCTTGAGATAAAACCTGTTGAAAAACATCATTTATTACTTTTTGATGTTGTGTCCATAAAACTCCATAAGTTGGTATTTGAATATCTTTTTTTACGCTTAACCAAACACATGTATTTTGCGAATAGTTTATTGCCGTATTGGATGCAATTAAGTTGTATATGTATATATTTCTTCTACTTTTTGCTTTTGAAACTATGAAAGAAGTTAAATCATTAGGGGCAACATTTTTACCAATATCCACTACAAATGCCCATTTTATGCCTAATATATTTTCTATTTTTTTATAATCATTTTTCAAATAACTGTCATCCGTGAGCAAAATAGGCACATAATTATATGCATAGCAGACACAATTCTCCCATAAAGTCTCAACATAATCATCTTTTGATAAAGTGTAGTTCAGTTTTGTTAAACTCTCTGTACTCCATTGAAAATCAATTTTTGCAAATAGAGCCTTAAAACTTTCTCCAACATACTGCAATAATTTCATTAGATAGTCTTGATTCTGTATTGCACCTTTCGAAATATAATTTATACCTGCAGCAATACGCGCAATTAAAAATTGTACTTCTACATTGTCCTTCATATGAGGTTGTTCCTCAACCATCCATTTTTTCACCCCATCATATATAGAATTTCGTATGTATACTAACGGTTCATCCACTTCCCCATCTATTACCTCATACACTCCCTTTGCAAATAATAAATTTATTGCATCATCCCAATGTTTTGCATCATATTTTTGTAACATTTCAAAATATATGCTCATTTCTAGATATGTCTGATCAAAGAATAAATACCCTTCACTTTGATATGCATCATAATCTATAATAAAATACTGCCCATCCCTTTCCCCATCTTTTCCATACATAATATTTTTTTGATGGAGATCCCCATGTATATTACCTTTAAGAAAAGGCATATCTGAAATAATATGTATCCACTCTTCTTGATTTCTAATATAGTAATACGGATTTGGATATATATTATTTTTCATTATAAAAGCACTTGCTGTTATATCCACAAGCATACTTGAAACTTTCTTTTCAAAGGCTCCATTAGGATGTAACCTATATGATAAAAGATTAGCAAATATATCTTTAACACTTCCAAACTTGTCAATATTAGAATTCCACTTTTTCAACAAATCATAGGATAACAACTTTAAAACTTCTTTTTTCTCAGAAAGTTTTACTTTATCAATCGTTACCGTGTTTAAAATACTATCATTTGCTTGGCGGTAAATAATTACATGATATTTGCCAACTACCTTTTCAGCACATAATTCTACTAATTTATCTTTAAACGGAGTTTTATGTGTCCAAATAGCCACAGCTTTACTTGCTTCATTTCTATCTGCATCATACCATACACCCTCAGTATCAACTAGTTTAACAATATAAGTTCCATTATTTCTCGAACGCCTACTAATAATACACATCCTATAAACTTCTGCATCGGACTTTCCCTCAGTTAATGTTATGCACTGTTTTATTCCTTGATCCGAAACTATATTTAATGCGCTTTTAATGAACTTTTGAACATCTTGTGTTATCATAAATCATTTCCACCCTTTACTATTTTTGTTAGTCAAAAAAGTTAGTGATTGCACTCCGCGATCGAAGTACATATTACTTATCTGCCCCTATGCTTCTCCTTCCTTTTTTGCTGTTTCAGTTCAAACTGTCGCTGTTTCTCTGCTTCACGTTTTTCCCGGCTCACAATTTTGCGTTCAGTTTTCAACTGCTCCTGCTGTAATTTCAAAACCTGTTGTGATTTTGTTCCTATTCCGTTATTCTGTACCTGTTTCCGCACTTCACGTTGTACCCGTTTAGGATTGTGCCTAGCTTCTTTTATATCCGTTGCCACAGCCAGACTAAATCTTAACTGATAGTAATTTTTCAGAAC
>JAAWBZ010000161.1 GCA_022792945.1 Oscillospiraceae bacterium
ATACACCAGCGCGGGAACCATCGAAGCGTGCGGGCTGTCAGGCCACAGGATACACGCGGTAAAAGCCCTCCGGGAGTTTCAAGTTGGTACGTTTCAGGTGCTGCCCTTTGACGTAGAGCATGATGCGCCGGAACCGCTTGGTTTCCTGTTTGCAAGCGGACACACCGGAGAAAAACTCTTATATTTTACGGATACTTACTTTATAAAGTACCGCTTTTCCGGACTGACCCATATTATGGCGGAATGTAATTATTCCAAGGAAGGGCTGGAACGCAGCATTCGGGAAGGATACATCCCAATCGAGCGCGTACCCCGCCTGATAAAAAGCCATATGAGCCTTGACCATCTGTTGGACATGCTTCATGCAAACGACCTGCGGAACGTGCGACAGATTTACCTGTTGCATTTAAGTGAAGCCAACAGTGAGGAAGACCGGTTTCGGAAGGAAGTGCAGTGCCTGACCGGCGCGGAGGTATACGTTTGCTGATGTAAGGCTGAAACGACAGCGGTCGAAAACCGTGCTACGATAAGCAGGAAAGGACCTAACCGGAAGGAGCTGGTGCGTTGGAAGAAAAAAAGGAATATATCGCGATTTGGGATGTTTATGAAAGCTATTTTGAGCAGTACAGTGACGTTGAAGTAGGGCGCTTGGTGCGGGCCATGATGAAATATAAATGGTCTGGAGCAGCGCCACAGTTCACCGGGAATGAACGGTTCATATGGCCAGCGATCAAACGCGATATAGATGCGGCGATAGAAAAAATGGAAAGCAAATCCAAAACGAACAGCCAGAACGGAGCAAAGGGCGGCAGACCCAGAAAAGCAGCGGCTTTTCAAGCGGATACGGAAAACCAACCGCTTTTTGAAGAAAGCGAAAAAAGCGAATGGTTTTTAGAAAAACCCAAAAAAGCCTTAGAAAAAGAAAAGGAGAAGGAAAAAGAGAAAGAAAAAGAAAATACCTCCGCCTCCTCCTTACCTCCTCCGCTGGATGCAGGCTGCGGCACGCAGGCGGCGGGCGGTGGGTCTATCCAGCCATATCCGGCAAAAGCGAGGGAATTGTGCGCCTATTTCGAGGAAAGCTGCCGTGTTTTTAACTCGAAACCGGTTCTTGATGCAATTACCCGCTGCCTTTTGGACGGTATAATGCCGGATGTGCTCACTGCGGTGATTGACGAAACTGCGTTATCCGGAGCCAACAGCCCGGCGAGGTACGCGGTAAAAATCATGGACGACATTCTTGCCGAACAAGTGCGGGATTTAAGCGCTTATCAGGCCAGAAGCGCAAAATTCAAGAAGCAAAAGGAGCAAAACGCGAATGGAACAGATTGCAAAAATCATGGGAGCGACACGGGGGAGGAATTCCTTGGCGGGAAACGGTACTGATTTCCGTGGGAAAAGCATTGACGAAATCGAGCAGGAAATTGTAGAAGTTTCCAACCGCCAGCCGGGGCATCTGACCGGCTATGACTGCCCGAAGTGCATGAACCGCGGTTATTTCTGGGCATATCAGGACGGACAGCGATTTATTCGTGACTGCGAGTGCGCACCGGTACGCGAAAGCATCAAGGAGCTGCGGCGAAGCGGCCTGCGCGAGGTGATGGATAAGTACACATTTGAGGCCTTTCAGTGCAGGGAGCAATGGCAGGCAGCTGTTAAAAGTGACGTTTTACAGTTCGTAAATGATGAAAACCGTCAATGGCTGCTGCTGGCAGGCCAGCCGGGAGCGGGCAAGACGCATTTAGGGACGGCAGCGGCGGTGCGCTTCCTGAAAGCCGGTATCCCTGTGCGGTATATGCTTTGGATCGAGGACGGCACACAGCTCAAGGCGGTTATCAACGACGCTGCGGCATATGCGCGGCTGATAAATCCGCTGAAAACCTGTAGAGTGCTGTATATAGACGACCTTTTCAAACGCAAAAACGACCAGCGTGACAACCGGCAGACGGACATGGTAGACCGAGGGGATATCCGGCTGGCGTTTGATATCATCAACTATCGGTATATTAACCATTTGACTACGATTATCAGCACGGAGCGTATGCCGGAGGATTTGTTTCTGATTGACGAAGGGACAGGCAGCCGCATTCATGAACGCACGAAAGCGCATCAGGTAGTCATCCGGTACGACCGGAGCAAAAACTGGAGAATCAGCCGTCATGGAACATAACAAGGACCCACGCCGCCAGCTTCAGGGCGCAGCCAGCAAGGCGCAGGGAAAGTGGTTTGAGGAACGTTTGGACGCTGCATTTGCGCAGTATCGAAAAAACGGCTTTGCAATCATTGAGAAAACGCCGGAGCCTATGCGTCCGGTGCAGTGCTTGGGCGGCGGGAAGTTCGTGGCATTTTTTGAGAAAAAGGCGCAGCCGGATTATAAGGGCATTATCAAAGGCGGTAGAACGGTGATGTTTGAGGCAAAGTTCACCGGAGCCGCCAAAATGGAGCAAAACCGTGTGACGGAGGGGCAGGCGGAATATCTTGACCAGCATCAGGCATTGGGGGCACGCTGTTACATCATTGCAGGATTCAGCTCTGGAAATGTGTACCGTTTTCCATGGCCCGTTTGGAAGGATATGAAAAAATATTTTGGCAGAAAGTACATTTCCGAAAGTGATGCAAGGATCACCGGTTATCTGGTTCCGGCCATGCAGGATGGATTCCTGCTGCTGCTGGATTGACACAGAAAGGAGCAAAAAATGAGTGAGATTTCCGCTTATGAAGCGCAGGTAAAGAAAATGCAGGGGCTTTGTGAGGAACATAATCTGGTTTACCGTTTCCACAAGGATCGGTATCCGATGACCTTTACGATCAAACCTTCCTGCACGATGGATGCACAGATTTCCATGTTGGAAAGCGTGGAGGACGAAGGATATATCAGCCCGGCGGCTTCTATGACGTGGATTTTTAATGACGGCGTACTGGAAACCAAAGTGCGCGGCGGAACCTTCACGATCAGCAAAACGACCCGCACGAAAATCGAAAACATCCTGATTAAGATGATTACTTTTTGGCAGCAATATTTTTTCCGCAGCGTCATTGAAAATCAGCTGATACCCGAGCGGCGAATGCCGGTGATTGATGACGAAGCGCTTTGGCCGGAGGACGCGGAATCGTTTGGGGACGATGACGAAGGTGACGGCATCAGCGGTTTCGATGAGGAACCCGAGGACGGGGAAGAAGATGCTGACGGCAATACTGGCAGCGGGGCCGGGAACGGCGCTTCTGACGATGGCAACGAGCTGCCTGATAGTGATATTATTGACAGTACGGACGGCGCACCTGTGGACCCTGATGACCCGGAAATCAAAGAAGCTGCACGCATTGTCCGTGCCGCAAACAAAGCATCCTGTGCCCTGCTGCAAAGGCAGATGGGCATCAAGGCCCCGAAAGCGTCCCGCCTGATGGATGCGCTGGAGACGCTTGGTGTTGTAGGGCCGTTCGACGGCACCCATCCGCGAGAGGTGCTGCCTTATGATGAGCCGGACGAGCAAGACCACAGCATGGAGGGCTAAACCATGGGTAAGGCCGCACGCCGGGTACGCGGGGAAAGCCAGAAGCATATTATCCGCCTTTTGGAGGGTCTGAGCGGACGGTATTCCCGGTGGGAAATCTGGCAGGATTTTATCATTATGTCGGCTATCAGCCTGGCAAATACCATAAATGGGCCGTATCGGGAGGAACGTGAAAAAGCGTATTTAACACGTGCCGGAAAGTATTCCAAACAGGAGCTGGACGTTTTCGTGGAGATGCTTGCCGAAGTTGTCATGAATATGGAGCGCGATCCAGACCAGGATTTTCTCGGAGAGCTGTTCATGGCGTTGGAGTTGGGCAATGAGTGGAAAGGACAGTTTTTTACGCCGTATAATGTGTGCCGGATGACGGCTGCAATCACATATGGTCCGGATATGCAGGATCGCATTGACCGGGATGGCTGGATATCTGTCAGCGACCCGGCCTGCGGGGCTGGCGCGCTTCCGATCGCCATTGCAAACGAATGCCGGAGAAAGGGAATTAACTATCAAACATCCGTTCTTTTTACAGCGCAGGATGTTGATTTCCTTGCCGGATATATGTGTTATGTCCAGCTGAGTTTGATGGGGTGCCCAGGATATGTCGTGATTGACGATACAATCGCGCATCCGCCCACCTGTTATGATAAGCGGGGATTGCTTCCGCAGGGCGGTTCCAATGTATGGTATACCCCTATGTACTTTCGTGATGTTTGGCATTACCGCAGGCTTTTGGCAAAAACGAACACCCTTTTTCAGCCTGCGGCAATCGCCCCGGCTGCCGCCTTAAAAGAGGCGGATACGCCGGAGCCTGTCATAAAAAACCACAAAGCGAACCCGCAAAAATAGAGTTTTCATCTACGAAAACCGGGCAGCTTACACTTTTCTAAGGCGAAATGCCGAAAGGAGCCATGTATGAAAGAAATCAATGAACATTCTCATTCTGCCGCCGGTCCGGTTAACGGGCTTATGACGTATCTGCCGGTGGACAGCCTGCATCCGCACCCGGACAATCCCCGGAAAGACCTTGGCGACCTGACCGAGCTGGCGGACAGCATCCGGGCAAACGGCATTTTTCAGAATCTGACCGTGATTCCTGTTGACGATAATTTTGAACAGTTCACCGTTGTGATCGGACACCGCCGCCTTGCTGCTGCGAAGCTGGCCGGGCTGACGGAGGTTCCTTGTGTGATTTCTCAAATGACGGTCAAGGAACAGATGCAGACCATGCTTCTGGAAAATATGCAGCGTGCCGAACTGACTGTTTACGAGCAGGCGCAGGGCTTCCAGATGATGCTTGACCTTGGCAGCACCGTGGAAGAGGTTGCGGAAAAGTCCGGTTTTTCGGTTTCTACTGTCCGCCGCCGGGTGAAGATGATGGAGCTTGACCAGGACGTTTTGAAAGAGGTCTCAGCCCGTCAGCTTTCCCTTTCGGATTTTGACAGGTTGGCACAGATTGAAGATATTGCTGCTCGAAACGAGTGCTTGTCGACAATCGGCACTTCCGATTTTAATGCGAGAGTAAGCGGTAAGCTTCGCAAGCAAGAAACGCAGAAAAAGCTGCCGCTTGTAATGGAGCTTTTGACAACTCTCGATGCAAAGGAAATTCCCTCAAACGAGCACTACAGCAGCAAATACAGCCAGATCGACAGCACCTATATTTCCGACTGGGCGGAAGGAACGCCGCTGCTTTCCAAAAAGGTATCCGGACAGCTGTTTTATTACATAGAGGGTTACAGCAGCCGCATTGTATTTTGCGAAAAGGTCAAACGGGCCGAGCCGGTTCGGCGTTCTGCGGAGGAAATCGAACGGGAAAAGCAAATTGCCGAAGCGTGGAGCCAGTTGGACGAAAAGGCTGCGGTTGCCTATGATCTGCGTTCCTCGTTTGTGAAGACCCTCTCCTACAGCAAACGGAACGCCGAGCAGATCCTTCGCGGGGCGCTGATTTTTGGGGTTGTGCGACACGTTCGCATACAAACACTATTCCACAAAGAATAGAACTTTGTGGGCGTTAAGACCGAGTAGTGCTAAAAATGCGGGGCTTTTGAGATAATCAAAAGCAACAACTGATACTGCGATAGGTGGAATGAAGGGGTA
>JAAWBZ010000268.1 GCA_022792945.1 Oscillospiraceae bacterium
ACCAGGCTTTCTGTGTCCACCATTTCTATGACTCCTCGCTCATTTTTCCCTCGCTCCAACATATTCCTCACCCCTTACTCCCTATTTTATCATCTTTACATGAAAAAGTCTGCCTACCGGCAGACTTTTTCGACAGGCTGAGGAGGGCACTCTATGGGGTGCCCTCTTATTTTATACTTGTCAGCAGGTAGCCTTGCTGTTATAATAAGGACAAGGAATAAATGGACTTGAGCCTATGATGAGGGCGTTAATAGTGAAAACTGTAATCCGGGTTTTACTCTTGCCCGTTTTTTGCTCTTTTTTGCTTGCAAGTTGTGCGTCAAAACAGGCAGAAGAACAAATTGTCGTATACTCTTTCAATGGAGAAAATGAGGTGTTCTCGATCTCTAATGGGGTGATTGTCCTGGCTCCTATGGAAGAAGTTTTCTACGGCGGAAATTTGGAGGGGGAGCTACCAGGCGTTGTTTCCTATTCCATGACTTTCTACATTTCGTCTGATAATGATGATAAAACTTTGCTATCTAACAAGGTATCGGACATGACAGGCGGGACGATAAGTATTTCTGGTGAAACGGGAAAAGTATCTGGGGATATTTTCAAAGGAGCGGAACTTGATGAATTACAAAACAATCTCTATTTTGAGTTAAAGACTACTAATTTAGAGGGCGAGGAAAACACCTATCCTCTGCAATTAACAGTAACGGAAGTCACAAGAACACAAGGCAAATAATTCAAGAATTGTTGTGCAGCGTTCTGATTAAATGATAACTTCCAGTTGCTTGGGGCTTTGTTTTGTTGATGGTCGATGTAGAAAAAGGCGAGGAATGTGGTTGCAACTTCCTGCCTTTTGTGATATAGTTACAGTCGCAAGCCATCAGAACAAATCCTTGGGCCTAAAAAACTCCATGAACTCTATCTTGGAGTCAAAGATGGTACTGTACCCTATGGGCGAGGAAATATAGTGTATGAAGTTATTGCTTTTTGGTATTGTGGTTGAACTGGTTGGTGTAAATTTTGGCCTTATCGGTGTTGTTCTTGGAGGGGCAATTTACCGAGATATAGCCCGTTATGCTGCAATTCTCGGTTTTGTTCTTGCGGTTATAGGTCTTTTTTCTCGTTCAGACAAAAAATAATAAAAGATTTAAGTGTCCAGAGATACCCCTGCATAAAAGTTAATGCCACTCTTTTGTTATCATCCTTGATATTACTTCTGCAGGTAAAGATAGGAAAGAACCGGGTGACGGAAGAAACTGGACGCGAGCGACGGATGATGCTGTAATTTCCGCATAAATGACTGAATTTTATGAGAGATATCTTCCGAAGTATAGGGCAGTTGGCCT
>JAAWBZ010000125.1 GCA_022792945.1 Oscillospiraceae bacterium
AACATAATCATAGCAAACTTGAGGCTCTTTTTTGTATAGAAATTGTTTCACTTATTAGGTGAAAAAGTAAAATGGTCAAAACACAGTGTTTATACGGCATTGAACACTGTTGAAAAAGATAGCGTGAATAATTCAGGCTAAATATATCCCTAAATATATATAGTATCTCTTCCTTTGCTTTACCTTTATGTTACATCCGTTGATTAAAATTAACAGAACACAGCATTACCTACATGTAAATAATAAAATCTGAAAGGAGAATCCCATATGCAGAAAAATACAGAAAGAGTAGATTTCCGGTTCCCTCTGGAGATAAAAGAATTAATGAAATCATCAGCGGAAGAAAAAGGCCTTAAACCTTCCGAATACGTCCGTAACCTTATCGAACAGGATGCTCACAGTCTTACCCATGAACAGCAGGTGCAGCATGCCTTATCAGAAAATATATTCTTAAATGGATTAATGACCAACACTGAATTACCCTTAAAATTAAGAAAAATCATTGCAAAGGAGATGAGAAAATATGTCTGATATAAGGATTGAAACCTCTGATGGTTCCTATGGTAACGAAGATGTCTATAACAATGTGATCGGTTATATTTCCAATAAAACCTATTGGGGAGGATATGGATTCTACTGCAGTCCTGATATCTCTGTTATCGAACAGTTTAAAGCAAGCGAAACTTATTCCAGACATATGAACGACCAGAAGATCTGGCACTTCTGGATCACCTTTTCCAGACGGTGGAGTGAAAATGAGCTGTTAAATCTTGCTGACCATATTGCACAGTTATTTTCATCCGAATACCAGATCATCTATGGCGTGGATATGGAAGAGAGGAATCCTCACCTGCATTTCGGCATAAATGCGTTCAGCTATCACCCGGATCATCCTGTCCTTACACCGGAATTTATGCATAGCTGTCTTGAAAATCTGCAGAATATCCTGCGGCGATGGTATCCATGTGAAACCGTAACATTACAATTCCGTGGAAAGAAGGGATAATGATGTTTGAACAGTATGATGATATCCTGACTGTAGAAAAAGTGGCGGAGATCCTTAAAATAGGAAAGACCCAGGCTTATAAAATCGTGCGCTCAGGCAGTTTGAAGGGTTATAAAGAGGGGAAGGACTGGAAGATCCCAAAACAGGCTCTTAAGCAATATGTGATGTCCCAGAGCCGTCTGTAAAGGAAGCTATAGAAACCATATTAAAATCCCGACTAATATGGATTGCTATGGAAAAATAATACCTCCAACTCTTCTCGATTTTTCAATTTTTGTCAGTTTCAATTACTTTTCATCAGGTTGCGCAAACAATCTGATGTATGTTACAATAAACAGGTAATCTGTTGTAGTTTGAGAGGAAAGGGATAAAAAATGCTGAAAAGAAAAAAAGAATGGTTCATATTGTTATGCATACTTGCCGTATTTCTGGCAGTTCCATGTGTAAAGACGGAGGCTGCACCTGCAAAAAAGAAGGCTGTAAAAGCGTATAAGGAGTTTCTTGCCAAAGAGAAGATCTCCTGGGATGAAAACTGGGAAGTTCCGGCAGATGAGTGCAAATTTGCAATTGTCTATATCGACAAAGATGATGTCCCGGAATTAGTTTTATACAATAATTCCACCGCACATGCGGGCGGCTTTGGCCGAATCTTCACTTACAAAAACGGCAAGGTAAAACGTGTGGGAGCCGTGGATATAGATGGCGGGAAATTCTATTATTACAAGAAAAAAGGCGTCTTCATATCCTGCTATGTAAATGGCGGTGTCTTTGACAATTACCGAAAAATAGCAAACGGAAAAATTGTTCACAAACTCCAGAAAGGCAAAGAAATATTTGATAATAAGACGAGATATTATAACTCCAATAAAAAAGAGATTTCCAAGAGCGTTTTTAACAGACAGCTTAAAAAGCTGGTCGGCTCTAAAAAGAAATCTTCTGCCAGGTTTTATTTGAACACAGCGGCTAACAGAAAGAGAAAATGCCGTTAATACATTTAGCAAAAGCTCTGTTTCTGACAGTATAAGGGCGCTGTTCTAGGTAGTGTAAAATGGTTTGTATTTTTATGGTGCTAAGGAGCAAATTTGACAAATTATCTCACAAAATAATATTAACAGCGTAGCAGATGTGTATTCTCTTCACAAAGAAAGCTTCAAAAATATCCTTCAGAAGCTTATGGAAACAGAGTTCGAAGCTACCCTCGGTTATGAGAAAAATCAAAAAGCTGATTTTTTGACAGATAAAAAAAATGGCCATTCACCCAAGATATTCAAAAGCCACTACGGGAAATCCAAATTGGTGTTCCATGGGATTGGAATGGGGAATCGAATCATAATACTCACTCCTTCCGCAATCCCATTCTCCTTAGTATTATATCTTTCAGAACAAAAAAACAACTGCCACTTCATATGCTATGGCAGCCTCTTATCTCCTGTTTTCTACACCACTTTTAACAATACTTCTGTAACCACAATAAATCTAGGATATCTGGAAGTGGCCAAAACACACCGCTATGCGTCTTCATAAACCAATCTTTCCAGAATGTGCTTATTCATAATAGATGCCAGAAACCGCCTGATACGGTTTTCCGGCATCTTCTCTTTCAGGGGAACAAAAGGATTTTTATTATCTATGTACTTCTGTCTAATAGAAGAATATCCCATATTTCCTCCAAATTTTTCACAAGATAATCTGCTCTATTCTGTACAAATCCAAATCGGGTATCTTCAATAGCTATAACCATAGCTCCCGCAGCTTTTCCTGATTCTATTCCATATTCCGAATCTTCAATGATCATACAAGTTTCCGGCAGAACTCCGAGTTTTTTGGCAGCTGCCAGATAAATCTCCGGATTAGGCTTACTTTCTACAAAATCTGCCCCGCTAAGCACAACATCAAAATACTTCTCAAGATTATTCGAGCATAGCATCATCTCTATATCCTTATGATCAGAGACCGAAGCAAGACCTGTCAGCATCCTATGTTCTCTCAACTTTTGAAGCAATGTTTTCACGCCAGGATTAAGTGCTTTTTGATAGTCAAAAGGATATGTATAACTTTCTTCCACAAATTCATACCAGAATTTTTTCCCCGCACTTTTTCCCATCAAGTCCATAAAAAAATCAGCAATCATAGACGATGATAAACCTATAGTCTTTTTCAGTGTTTCTTTTGGAATATCATATCCCCGTTTTTTTGCATAACCTGTAATCCATTCCAGATAATCGCCTTCACTGTCTATAAGTACACCGTCCATGTCAAATATTACTGCTTGAATCATATTATCCTCCCTGCAAATCACAAAACAAATCCAGCCAATGCATACATAACAATGGCTATTGACGCGCTAAGTACAGCATACGGAATCTGCGTTACTGCATGTGATAAATTATCAATTTCACAGGTGACAGACGATAACACTGTAGCATCCGAGTAGAAGCAGGCATGACTTCCAAAGACCCCACCCGACACCACTGCACCTAATACTAACAATAAATTACTGTCAAGCGCAATCGCAAGCGGCACCACAATCGGAACTGCAATGGCCTCAATTCCCCAGAAAGAACTTGTTACAAATGTAAGAAGTGCTATCAGGATAAATATAACAACCGGAAGAATATTCCCGTTCAAAACAGGCTTTACCAAATCTATCACATATTCTGACAGCCCCATTTTCCCGCATGCACCACGGGTCAAAAATGAGGACAGTAAAATCGCATTAACTGGGAGCATATCCGCAAAACCCTCAATAAATAATTCTCCATATTTCGTAAAAGTCATTTTCTTTCGGGGAAGATAACAGACTAATGTCACAAACAATGCACTCACAACTGCGATAAGCATATCTCCTGTAACCAAAGTAACAATGATCAATCCTGCCATTGGCAGCAGAAAATCTATGATATGTCCTTCTTGATCTACCTTATTTTCATCTTGAATTTCTTTCACAGAAATATTCTGACAATTATCATATACTTTTTTCATTGGTCCAATCTTTGGTATAATCCCTGCTGCAAACAAAAAAACTATAAGCAGAGCAGCAATCGGGTAAAACATAAAAGGAATTGTATGGATATACGTATCAAGGCCTGAACCAAAACCTAAATTGATAATTTCCTGCTCCGAATAAAACACTCCTGCATAGAACACCGCCCATGTAGAAAACGGTAATAACGCGCATACTGGTGCACCTGTTGAATCTATAATATATGCCAGGGCCTCTCTTGGCGCTTTCTTCTTATCACACATTTCCCGCATACATGTCCCGATAGTGATAATATTGAGATAATCATCTACAAATATAACAACACCCATTACAAAAGATGTCAGGAGGATTCCCCTTTCACTGGTACAAATCTTTTCTACAAAGCGTGTAAATCCTCTTGTCCCTTTTGCCTCCTTAAGGAGTGCCACCAGACTGCCAAACAGGCCACACATCAGTAATATATACTGATTATCCGAATTACAGCACTCCTCAAGAAGCATTTCACACCATGGCCCTATGAATTTGTAACCATACATGATCACATAACCTACCAACGAACCAAACACCAATGCCTCAAATGATTTTTTTGTCTTAACTGCAAAGATCAGCATAGCCGCTGGCGGTAACAGTGTTAATATCCCATAGTTCATAGCCTCAATCCTTTTTCCTTTAATACTCTATTACGCGATAATATCTTCTAAGATCCAGAGAATGATCACGTTCTTTTTCCAAATGTTTACTCAGCACTTCAAACATTGTGCAGATTACCAGTACAGTAAGATATTTCCTGAATTTATCACTAATTCCCGGCAGTTCATAAGCCTTCGTATCAAATATGGATAATTTTTCTGTGTACTGCTCAGCAAATCTCTCAACTCTGTCCATAAGAGGTCTTGTTTCATCCTCACCCTTCATCAGTATTACACTTGTATCTTTTTCAACTAACTCCAATGTTCCGTGAAAGAATTCCGCTGCATGAATCGTCTTAGTCCGTATCCACTGCATCTCTTCCAGCACACACATTCCATAAGAATAAGTCTCGCCCCATACGCTTCCTGAGCCAACTAGCATGTGATATGTTTCATCTTTATTCTTTTTGGCAAATTCGCTCATCTTCGGTTCACATGATTCCTTTACACAGTAAAGTGCCTCTGGAAGATTCTTGAATTCCTCCATCATCTCCTCATAGTCCGGGAATTCTCCTTTAGCTGCCATAAATCCAAAAAGCAGTTCAAATAATTGTATGTAAATAGAATCTCCGGCAAAATCATTCTCGCTGTAATTAACTAACACATAATCAGCAATCTCTGCCAATGGTGTGCCAAGTTCGCCTACAAGCCCTATCGTAGTAGCACCATGCTCTTTACAGTATTTCGCTGCGGCAACCGTCTCCTTTGTGGTTCCAGAAAGCGAGGATAACACCACTACCGCATTTTCATTTAAAAACTTACTTCCTCTTACCATCAGTTCCGCCGCGATTTCCGTCCGTACATCAATCGTAGAATGCGCTTTTAACAGATAATCAAATGGAAGCATTATCGCCATAGACCCGCCTGACCCTACCAAAAATAATGTCCGGTATCCTTTCTCAGTAACTGACTTCACAATTTTATCTACTTCAGGCTTTACGTTAACTGCTCCTTTCATCACCTTCATAAATGCTTCTTTATCAAAATTTAACATAATTACTTTCTCCTTTTTTCTATTCTCCTATGATCGTTACCATAATTTCCCTGTTCTGAGGCCCGTCATATTCACACAAATAAATATCCTGAGCACTTCCGGATTTTACCTTCCCGTCTATAATCGGAAATACGCAATGGTTTCCAGTAAGATGCGCTTTTAGGTGTCCAGTGGGATTTCCTGCCATCGCACCATATGAATGTAAGAATCTTCCATGTACATACTCACCGTCCTCCGGTACCAGTCTTTCCATCATACTCTGAATATCGCTTTCCAGACACTCAAGTCCTTCATTAACTGCAATACCAGTTGTAGTGTGGGCAGTGATCACAAAGGCAACCCCGTCACAAATACCGCTTTCTTTTACGGCATGTTTCACATCCTCTGTAATCTTTACAAACGCATTATATTCTTTTGTTAATATCTCTATCTTCTTATGTACAACCATCTACTCCTCCATTCCGAGAAACTCCAGCGCATTTCCTCCCAAGATCAACTCAATGGTAGACTGTCTCATATCCAGCTTCTCAATCGCTTTTTTCATTCGGATCATCTCCAGGCGCGGGTCATCTGATCCAAACATAATCTGATGCCTTAAGCTCCTGTCAATCCAGTGTCTGCCCATATCAACAGTAAAAGACTGTGCATAAAATTCCGGAGCATTATCAAAATATAACAATGCCGTATCAGCATAAACGTTGGGATATTTTAACATTAACATACAAGTCTCCTGTATCCACGGCCATCCAAAATGTGCAAGACAAAACTTCAGCTTTGGATGTAGATAAGCCAGTTCCTCAAAAAGCTTAGGCTCTGCATACTTCGACAGTGCGTCGGGTGCCGCCGACATGCCGCTGTGAAAGATAATTGGCTTATGATATTCCTCGCATATGCTGTAAATACGCTCCATGCAATCATCCATAGGATAAAAACGCTGCTTGGCAGGATGAAGTTTCAAACCAGATAGTCTGTGTCTCCCAAAAGCTTCCCGCAGAACTTCTTCTGCATCTTCTCTATGAGGATCGACACTGGCAAATCCAATGAACCTGTCCGGATACATCCCCACCAGTCTCTTCACCTGCTCATTAGTGCCCAAAACTCCCTGATAAACTGTAGTAAGATCAAGCGGCAAAAGCACTGCTTTATCAATTCCCGCACATTCCATTTGCCGGAATACTACCTCTTCCGGGAAAATGCCAGTCTTATACAATCCATACATATCCCTTGCAAATCTCTCCTGCTTTTCACTTTCACACACTGTTTCATAAAAAGCCGGGTGAACATGCATATCAATAACTGGATACTTCATCCTAAACCTCCTTTTCAGGCCACGGGCCAAATACACTTACTACTTTAGCTGCAATCTCTGCCCCTTGTTTCTGGCAGTCCAAAATAGAATATCCCTTTAAAATTCCATTCATAAACCCTGCCATAAAGGAATCTCCTGCCCCTATGGTATTCACTAAATCAGCTTCTTCAATCCCATACCTGTAAAATTCTTTGCCATCCCACGCAATGCTCCCTTCTTCACCAAAAGTTGCCACTGCTATCTTCGGTCCCTTGCCGACAATTTCTTTCAAAAAGCCTTTGATAAAATCATCCTCTTTTTCGTAAGAAAAGAAAGCGTAATCCACATAGGGAATTGTCTCTTCTACTAGCGGATCATTCATTTCCGTTGCATAATCGAAACATATTTCTGTTCCTGAAGCATGAATCTCCGGAAGATGTTTTTGGGCATTTCCCCAAAATGCAGTATGCACCAGATCATGTTCTTTTGCAAAAGCAATATCTTCTTTTGAAAACTGCACATCTTCCATAACACCTTCCACATAATCGCCATAGGTTCTTTCTTTATCAATCAGCTCCATGTATGAAACCGCCGTTCTTCCCTCTACTGTATGAAAATGGCTCAAATCCACACCTTCTGTTTCCAGCGTTTCCCGCATTTCCCTGCCAAATCTATCATTTCCGGTCACACTGATTATAGAAACCGGAGTTCCCAGGCGTTTCATATGCACGCCAAAGTCCACTGCATTTCCAGTACAGTAATAGCGATTAAGATTAGAATAAAAATCAACACAATTATCTCCCAGACACGCAACTTTTTTCTTTTGATATACTACTTTTCCATCACAGATTGTAAGTGCAATTTCTACATTTCTCATTTCTTCCATAGGAACCTTAAAAATATCTCTGTCAAAAACTGCGATATCTGCAAGTTTACCTGCTTCCAAAGTGCCAAGTTCCTTTTCCCTGAAATTAGCATACTGACCGCCATAGCTCCATGCCTTTAATACTTCCGCTATACTGAGACCCTGCTCCTTCATAAATCCCCCTGCCGGTGTTCCATCAGGGAAATATCTCCCGGATACATAATAAACAGATTCCGGTATACACGGCACGTCCAGCGGCATATCTGTCCCAGAACACAAATTCACGCCTGCATCCGCCATTCTCCTGTAAGCCCAGATTTCATCCAATCTCTCCGCTCCGCAAGTTTCTTCCACATACAGTTCATCCATGGATGGCGTAAGTTTCATAATCTGGAAATAATTGCTGGCAGTAACACCAAGCTGTGCCATACGTTTTACATCTTCCGGTGATACCATCTCCAAATCTGTGATCACATGCCTCGCATCGCGCTCTCCATTCACTTTACGGCATTTTTCATAAATATCCAGCGTCCTTCTTACTGCCGCATCTCCTTCCGCATGAAGGGCACACCTGAGACCTCTTGCATCCGCTCCGAGAACCATTGCTTCAATTTCATCATAAGGAATATCCATGGCGCACTTCACGCCCGGCATATCCTTATATTCTTCCAGCATATCCCCGTCGTGCTCTGCAATTACTCCGTCCACCATAATATTGTATCCCATGAATCTGAGAAAATCTCCCGTCATCTCTTTTTTACACTTTATACCATATTCATAATCAACAAGCGAATCCACTGGCTGAGATACCAGATTGACCCTATGCATTAAGTTTCCTTCTTTTTCCAGCTTCTTCAGCACTTCGGCAAAGCCACAATAATCATCAAAACCGATTTCTTTAATCGCAGTGATCCCTCTGCTTGCCAAAAGCTCTGAAAACTTTTTATAAGCCTTTTCCATAAAATCCATGTCATCAAACATTCTTTTCATATGAAGGCTCTGTTCTTCTGCACTCTCCGTACTGTTTCCCAGCGTCCCCCAGACGTATCCGGCAAAAAACACATGATTGTCTAAAAACCCCGGACAGACTGTCTGATTTCCCAGTTCATATATTTTCGTTTTCTCACCGATATATTCACCGCCGTCATCTTCTTTAAGAACAGCTGTTATCTTATGATCATTTATAATTACAGTTCCTTTAAAAGCTTCCATATCAACGGCATTAAAAATGCTGTCCGACCGTAAAATCATATCTGCTGTCTGCATTAAATCCCTCCTCACTATGCCAGGATAATTCCCGCTACCAAAAACGCTGCTGCCGACAATACAACGGATATCGCAAGATATACAAGCTGTGAAATATTCTGCTCGTAAAGATCTATCTTACAGGCACTTGCTACAACAACGCCATTATCCGAAGAGAAACTTGCATTACTTCCCCATACACCGGCGCAGACAAGCGCTGCTATCGCAAGATATACATTGCATCCAACCGCCTGTGCAAGCCCGATTACAGACGGAAGTGCGATCAGATATAACGTCCAGTTAAACGTTACCAAGTACTCTGTAAATGCAAAGGCTACAAATACCACTACCGGAAGTGCCCATGGTGTCATAAATCCAGAGATTGCTCCAACTACAAATTCGGTAAATCCGATTTTTGAAACAAATGCCGCCATTGTCATGCCGACCACCAGGAACGTAGTGAGTTCCACTAGATCCACAATTCCTTCCAGTGCGATTGGCACAATATCTGAAACCTTAACAATTCCCTGTATTACATATAAAATAACCTCAACTACAATAGCAGCCATAATACCATTTACCATATCAAACTCAAAATAAAAGGCTGCTGCAACCAGCGAAACGATCGGTAAAATAAAGCTTAGTAAATTTACTCCTTTTTTAACTTCAATGGATTCCTCCAATTCTTCAACATGTCCGCCTTCAGGAGCAATCGGCCCGCCGCTTTCCGCTCTTTCATAAGCCAACTTTATACCGCCAAGCTTGGGAATCACACCCATAATAACCAGGAAAGAAATCAGCATTGCTATAATATTGAAAAACAGGAAAGGAATCACATGGATATATTCGCTCAGACCCTGCCCTTCTGCCGCAAACCCGATGCTCTCCAACGTAGTTGCAATAAAAATTGCCCACGCATTCAAAGGATTCATACAGGCTGGATTTACATTGACTGAACGGATAGTATAAGCAGTCATTTCACGCGGTATCTTTCTCTCGTCATTTACCGGTGTCATGGCTGCGCCTATCGTAAATCCCGCCATAAACTCGTCTACAGACAATACGATACCCAATATCCAGTCAATAAGAAGCAAGATCTTGGGATTATCCGTCTTACTTCCCAGCCATCCTGCGAAATACGCAGCCGCACCGCTTTTCTTTAAAAAGGCGATAAAAATACCGATAAGAAGGAAAATCATGATCAAATATACGTTATCTGCATTCGTAAGAGTCTCCTGGATTCCTCCCATATATCCGGTAAAAAATCCGCTCTTTTCAATCATAAATACAGCAAGTACACCGCCCCATATAAAACCTTCAATCACACTCCTCGTCATAATTGCAAATACAAACAGCATCACCGGCGGCAAAATACTCCACGCACCATACACTTCCTGTCCGCTTTTTGTAAAAATCCCTACAAGGACAAAACAAATCGCCACCATCAGATAACCGGCTCTTCTTTTATGATCTTTTAAATAACTCAACATTCCTGTATCCTCCTATCCCTCCATTAATAGCTCTTCTTATATCCAAATGAACCTTCTCTCAGGCAGTTTTTAGCAGAAAATTCTGCAGCCGTCTCAAAACTCTCCCTGATCGCCTTTTCCGATGGTCTGGTATCTTTGTTCCATCCTCTTTTAAGCAATGTCATGGTAAACGCAGTCATAAAGGAATCTCCTGCCCCCATAGTATCTACCGGCTCTACCATATGAACCTCTCCTTTATAGCATCTTTCTCCATCATAAAATGTCTGTCCTTTTGATCCCTGTGTCATCAATACATATTTCGTTCCATACGAGCATACGTGCTTCGCAAATGTTTCCATCTCCTCATCTGAGAAATCATCTGTAGAAAATTGGGCAATATCAATATAAGGACACACTTTTTCCAGATATTCATCCTCTTTATATTCCTCATACTCAGAAAAATCAAAAGAGAGGATCGCGTTTAAATCCTTAAGCTTGGGAAGCTCGCTCTCTAGATTGGCATAACATCCGGAATGAATAAATGCAAACCCGGAAAGATAATCTATCTCTTTTTTGTCAAGCACCATAGGCTCCTTCGTAGATATCCCGCCTTCGTTCCACTCCTCGAAAATACGGTCTCCATCCTCCAGCCTTACATCACAAAATCCACTCTCACCTTCTTTTGTCACACAATGACTGATATCTACGCCAATCTCCGTTAACGATGCTTTGATATGCTCTGCAATATCATCATTTCCAAATACGCCAAGATAGGAAGAATCCATGCCTGCCTCTTTGGCATAAACGGCAAAATTCACTGCATTTCCGCCCGGAAACATAATCCTGACATTCGTGTAACGATCAGCCACATTATCTCCAAAACCAATGACTTTGTATGTATCGCCCATCCTCTATTCCTCACTTTCTACATACGGATTTTCTCTAAGCCATCTTGCCGCTCTCTGCACCGCTTTATCAGGATTGTCAAAATACATCTGATTATTAATCTCCAATGTAACAGACCCTTGATAATTTCTATCTGCAAAAACCTTTAAATAATCAGTCAGCGGGTTACTTCCGTCCCCCGGGCACATATGCCCTGTCGGCTCTCCATCGGCCAGATGAACATGATTGATCACCCCGAATGTATCGTAATATTCCAAAGGGCTTTCTCCGGCTGCGGCTGCAGCCACACAGTCC
Organism: Oscillospiraceae bacterium; assembly: GCA_022792945.1. Taxonomy (GTDB): domain Bacteria; phylum Bacillota; class Clostridia; order Oscillospirales; family Oscillospiraceae; genus Avoscillospira_A. The sequence continues at coordinate 11,740 of JAAWBZ010000125.1, forward strand.
ACACATGCGGTCAGGTATGGGGAATCTACAGCGCTAATCAGATATTTTAAAGTCTCTTTATCATAACAGATGTTGCATTCATACGGCTGGAGCTGCTCCATTACCATCTTTACGCCAATCTCCTTTGCGTATTCCGTCATCTGACAGAGGGACTCAACCGCCCGTTTAACAGTTTCCTCTTTATCCTCATCAAAAAGTCCGTATCCCATCTGCGCAAAATAATAATCCGCTCCAAACTCTTTTGTATCCTCCAGATACTGCTTTACGATATCCATACTGTTCCGCCTGACATACGGATTCGATGACGCAACATTGATTGGATAGAGACAAATCTGTTCTGCTGTAAATACAGACATCTTCAATCCTCTGTCATCCATCATCTTCCGAATTTCCCGAACCCTTCTTTTTCTTTCACCAGGCGGTGTATCAAATGCGCAATAGTGAGTTGCTCCTCCCCAGAAATCTACATATCTAAATCCATTTGCCGCCAATGAATCCAGACAATAATCCAGGCTATACTGCTGATACAGAACGGACATTACCCCAAACTGTGACATTTTCAACCGATTCATATCTTACCTCCTACAGATTCTTCATATATGCCAGACTCTCTCCATAGTATTTCTCCGGATCCTCTGCATATTCTTCCATATTAAGTTCCATTGTTACCGCGCCCTTATATTCATACTTTTCAAGAACCGACATATGGTATCGAAAGTCTTGTTCTCCTTCACCCCAGACTAGCTGGTCATTATCCGGCACACTGTCGGATAACTGGACCATCTCGATCTTATCCCCAAAAATCTTAAAATAATCTTCAAGCGTTTCCTTTGCATAATATGCCGTACAAGAATTGACACAGCATTTCAGATTATCCGCTCCTACCTCATCCATCATCTGTTTTACAGTATTAGAATCTGTCATAAGACTGGAGATAAAATTAGAAACTCCCTCCAAAAGAACATTGACTTCATACTTTTTTGCAAATTCACAAAGTTCTGCTAAGGACTGCCTGGATCTCTTCCATGCTTCTGACGGCGGGTAATTCATAAAAGCCTTTCCCGGATAAATGATAACTTTATCACAATCGAACGCCTTGGCGTTCTCTATGTAGAATTTCATCTGTTCCACACTCTGCTTTCTCAGATATTCATTAACAGCAGCAATATTGACTGGCAGAAAATTTTGCTCTGGCATTACAGCACTTACAGTTATTTCATGATTTTTAATTTTTTCCGCCATTTCCCTTACTGGAAAATTCTTATGCTCATACACCGTAAAATGCGGATGACAACCACATAATTCAACATGCTTTATACCAAGACGGTTAACAGAATCCAAGAAAAAATCAAAACTATATCTTCTATAGTTGAAATTGTTAATCCCAATCATAGAATACATTGCTGATCCATTCATACGCATTTTCTTCCTCCTCTTCATTTTTATATCAAATACTCCATTTATGATTTTTATTATACCACTTCCCCCTTTTAAGTCAATATATTTCCCAGAGATCCTCATTTTTCGTAATGTTAACTAATTTTTCTTTTTCTTTTTTAGTAATAAGCAACAAAAAAAGAAGAAGTCTATTCATTTTCAACTTCTTCTTTCTGTTCATTTTATACTTTTGTCTCAGAATAAATCTGTAGACAGCACAAAACGCTCACTCGCTATATATGCACGGTTATATTCTATTATTTTCCCTTCCTGATTTTCTGTAATATCACTGATCAGATAAGCTGGATCCCCTGTTTTTTTATTCAGATACTGAGCCTCCGTTTCCGGAAGTTCAACTGCAAGAATATCCTCTGTCACTTTTGTAGGAAACTGGCCAAAACTCTCCATCACTTCAAAAAGAGAATAAATGTTTAAATCAAACTTTAACAAATCCGGAAAAATATCGCAGATATAGATTGTCTCCAATACTATGGGATTCTCTTTATCATACAGCACTCTGACACATTTATATACCTCATCACACTTTTTAATATTCAATACTTTCGCAACACGATATCCTGCCTCAACCTTTTTAAAAAACAACACTTTCTTTTCTGTTTCCACACCTTCCTGTCTAAGAAGCCCGGAAAAGCTTTTCAAATTTTCCAAAGACAATCGGATATCTGGCTTGCATACAAAAGTTCCCTTTCCTGTAATACGTACCAGCAATGATTCCTCTACAAGAAGATTTAACGCTTTTCGTATCGTTTTGCGATCACAGGAATATTGTATTTCCAATTCTCTCTCCGTAGGAAACAATTCCCCATATTGATACTCCCCAGCCAAAATCTGCATACGAAATTTTTCCCACAGCTGAAGATACAATGCTTTTTTTGCCATATCGATTCTTCCTCATATACTCTTCTTTTAAACTTCGATTTTATAAATGGTTCAATGCATATCTGACACACTTTATTGGTTCCCATTCCCTGCCAACGCCAAAAAGGAATTTCTTCTGAAATTCTTCCATATCTATTACTTTGGTGCCTATACATATCTGCTCTTTTTTTTCCTCACTGCAGATTGTAATACAGTCATCCTCTACAATCAGTGCCACCCTTACATTTCTTTCTAAAGCCTGATCAACGTACATCTTTGCCTTCTCACGCTCCATTCTGTTCAGGATCAGAAAATCTGCATAATTACTGATATACCGCATCATCAATTCCATCACATCATCCGCCAGATAAAAACATATCTTAGAATTATTTCTTTTCACCTGCGCAAGCGCCTGATCCACATGCTCCCAATACATATCTTCGATTGAATCTACTGCATATCCCTCCTGCCGTTTTATCTTCTCCTCATTACACAGAATACTAAGCTTTAATTCATCCAGCATCAGAATATCTTCTCTTCTGCTCAGCCGAATCCGATATTTAGCTCGTTTTGATGAGATAATACTCTTCGTATACTCAACAATCCGGTTATCTACTGTTCTCGCCGTTGCCTTCTCTACATACACTAAATCGCCCGGTTCGATCTCCAGCCGTGCCGCTTCCTGATCTGAAGCTCTTGATAACTGAATATTCAGCTCTTGGTTCATGATCTCAATTTTATAATCTCTTTCCAGAATATGATACAAGGACTCTTCCTCAAAATCATATCTTTCAAGTCCAGGAACTATAACTGCCGGAAGATAAGCCGTCTCAATCATCACAGGCTTTCCATTAATCTTACGGATCCTGCACAGTGAATACACCTTATCCTCACTCGAAATATTCAGCTTTTCTGCAACCATTTCCCCAGCCTTCATCATTTGAAAAAAAAACACCTTGCTACTGGGTATATTCCCTTCCCTCTTCTCCGCAGCAGAAAAAGACTGCATATCATTGATGTCCACGCTATGTCGTTCCGCCTCAACAAAATTCCCTTTTCCATGGATTTTATAGATTTTCCCTTCGCATTCCAATGCTTTCAAGGCTTCTCTTACTGTTCCCCGGCTCATCATAAGTTCCTCAGCCAGCTTTCTTTCTGCCGGTAAAGCATCATTTTCTTTCAGCCCATGAACATCGATATATTCCTCTATCGCATCAAGTGCTTTTTCAAAGCAAAGATTATTATGCCTCGCCATATACCGCTCCTCCAAACCTCCCCCAATTTTATCTCCTACTATACCTTATTCCCGAAAAAAATACAACTATATTGCAATAATAAAAATGTACCGCTTATCATTTTTAAGATAAACGATACATTTTCTTCTACTTCTTATGGCAGTTCATGCATAATTTCTTTAGTCGCAACATACAGCTTCTCGTACAGTTTCTGGTATTTTTGATAAATCTGGAATCTCTCTCTATCGGGTTCATATATTTTGCTTATCTGAATATAATCTGAAAGCTTATTAAAATTCTCTATGTGCCCTGTTCCTATCGCCGCGATCATGGCATCTCCATAGGATGCCCCCATAGTTTCTTTTGCAACCTTTACCGGTTTACCTGTGATATCCGCAATAATCTGAAGCCATTTTGCATTTTTAGTCCCACCTCCCGCACAGTAAAGGTTCCGGATTTTTACCCCATGCTCTTCAAATATTTTTATATGCTGATTAATAGAATATCCGACACTTTCCAACACTGCATTACAAATGTGATCTCTGGTATGATTTAATAAAAGTCCCATCACCACCCCTTTGGCCTGGTCATCGTTAATTGGAGTACGCTCTCCTGCAAAATAAGGAAGCACAATCACTCCGTCAGAACCTGCCTCAATATAATTAACACTTTCTGACATCCTGCTGTATGCATTTTCACCCCCATTTCTTTCCTCCTCTACATAGTCGGGATAATAAATATCCCTCACCCATTTGGTCAAAGATCCCGCTGTATTCGTACCTCCATCCAGACAATATGTCCCGGGAACCAGATAATCCTCAGTCCAGATGCGCTCATCCGGAATCATCCTGTCCGAACAGCAGATAATATAGCAGGTGGATCCCAGCTGCACCATCGTATCTCCGGGAGATAATACACCCGTACTAATAGCCTCCGCGCCCGAATCATCTGTTCCTGCAACAACCGGCGTACCTTCTGATAACCCAGTCTCTGCCGCCGCTTCTGCAGTCACTGTTCCTACCACATCCTGTGTTTCTCTTCCTTCCGCCAACTGATCCCAGCTGCAATATAATTCTTCTGTAAGTTCTTTATCAACTGTTAAGTTTTTGCCGTAACAAGGAGCAAAAGATGACACAGCTAAATATCTGTCAATTACATATTTTCCTGTTAATTTTGCTGTCAAATAGGAGGATGCTGTCAAAAACTTATATGTCTTTTTATAAATATCCGGTTCATTATTTTTAATCCATAAAATCTTTGGCATGCAATCAGAGGAACACAGTTCTCTGCCATTCAGCAACTCCTTTAGGCGCTTCTCTCCATAATATGCTGTAATCTCTTCTATTTCTTTCTTAGCTCTGGCATCAATTCCATAAAGAATGGCCTTTCGAAGGGGCACGCAGTTCTCATCTACAGGAACAACATCTGCACTTAAGGCGCTGACACCAATTCCGGCAATATCCTCCGACGAAACTCCGCTCTCCTTGAGCAGTAAATGTGACAATTTGCAAAAATCCCCCCACCACACTTTCTCTGCATCATGCTCAAAATAATTAGGTTTTGGATTTTCCAAATCATGCTCTGTAGCGGCTGAAGCAATCACCCTGCACATCTCATCTGTCAAAACCCCTTTGCTTTCTGTAGTCCCCACGTCAATCCCCATAAAATATTTTTTCATCACTTTCTCCATTCCGCTTATCTGCCTTCTCTGTACGCTCTCACTTGTTCCATAAAATCTGCAACCCTTTTCCCGTCTATATGCTCCTTAAAATCTCCATCTTTCTTAAATGTGGTTCCTACACAAGCACCATCAGATATAAATAATTTATCTTTGATATTCTTTACATTACAGCCGGTGCCGCAAAATACAGGTATATCTATCTGACGCCTTACATCCGCAATCCAGTCTGAATTTGCCTCTTCTCCCGCATATTGACCCATAACGCAAAACGCATCTGGATTGCAGTTAAAAATAGTTGATTTGGCAATAGATAAAAGATCGCGTTCCACAATATACTCATCTGCCTCGTTGTTTAGGAAATATAACATCTTAAGATCTTCTAACCCCAGCGCCTTTTTTCTTCTAGTAACAGCCGCAATATCCGGCTGCATCAGCCCCATATCACCGGCATATACACCTGCAAAGGTGCCGCGTACAAATTTTGCCTCTACTGCGGCTGCAAGATCAATAGTCGCAATAGCATCTGACTCGCAGTCCACTCCATACGGTACCTTAATCTCCGGCATAAGTTCTCCGATAATACGTGCCATGGCTGCAGGGCCGATATAGTCAATCTTTCTTTGATATGGAAGACTGAACTCATTTGAAAAAAGAACTCCGTCCACTCCACCGTCCTGCAGCGCTTTTAGGTCTGCCCTCGCGCATTCTACTGCTTTCCCCATAGAATCACCTTTTTTAAACATAGGATCACCAGGAAATGCATTCAAATGCAGTAATGCGATAATTGGTTTTTCTACCCCAAACACTTCTTTTGTCCAGCTCATAGTCTGTCCCCTCCTTATCTTCATTTTGATCTATGTATTATTGTCCATAATATTCGCACTCTGAATCTTTTAAATCCAAACTGCTTTCCCAATCATCCAATAGCTCCTTTTATAACAGTTCCTTCATTATCAATCCGATAAAATAGATTTTATATATACCCCATTTGCACTTATTAATGTACCACTTTGCTTTTTACTTGTCAATAAATTTATTTAACACGCAATAAACTAAATGCGATAATCCCTGAAATGTCAATTATGTGAAAATAATCACATTTTTCGAAACATTTGTCAGAAACCTTATTCTGACAGCAACAGGGCACTGTTCCACGGATATTTTCCGCACAACAGCGCCCTGTTATCATTCAGTCAGAAGCAAGCCCCGATACGATTCCAACCACGATCAATATCGGAAATGCTATGTAGATCAGCCCGCCGAGCACCATCCCGATCAACACGACCGGCAGCAATATAATTGTCAGCAGAAATCTCGATATCCCCCAGGCTGCCCTAAATCCCAAGACGAATAATTTTCCAAACACCCATATCATACATACAAAAAATATCAGCGATAACATTTTCCTTTTCTTCCTCCTTCTGTCTTTCCGATTTTGAACTCTGACTTGTCTCTGATTCTCAGTTTTTCACTAAACCCCGGATTGTTCTTTATCTTCCCAAGTATCCGGATCAACCGCATTCTCTTTGCAGTGTCCATCCTGTCACCCCATTTCCTTCGACTTACCCTTGCCGTTTTATTATGATTCTATTATAATGAATATCAGATAATAAATACACATTGAATAAAGTGAATTGCCTTTGCGTATTTCTCAAATTCCGGGATATAAGGGAGACAATCATCATGGGAAAACAATCTACGAGAGAGAACAAGAACATTTATCAGCTATGTCGTGAAGCGCAGGGACTGACACGTGAAAAAGCCAGTGAAAAGATGTTCGGCGTATCTGCGTCAAGAATTGAAAAGATCGAATACGAACTGCAGGAACCTACGCCTTATGACATTATCCAAATGGCGGATTGCTACAAAAGACCCGATCTGTGCAATTACTACTGTTCCCACAAATGCTTCATCGGCGACCGCTACGTCCCTGAGGTTGAAATATCAGAATTGTCCAACATCATTTTGGAGACCATAGCCAGCCTGAATGAGATCAATCCTCTGACCAGCCGTCTCATCCAGATCGCGCGGGACGGCAAGATCACTGACGACGAAATCAGGGATTTTGCATTTATCAGCAAAAAGCTGGACGATGTGTCTCTCGCAATTGATTCCCTGAACCTGTGGGTAGATAAAACTGCCAGTGAAAATAATATTAACATTGAGCTTCTTAATGCTGAAAAAGATAAATTAAAATAACATTTGCGGGCAGTGATTTTGATTTTTCACCAAAACCACTACCCGCCGTTTTACTGATAATAACCGGCTAATGATCGTTCAGTCTCCTTAGGATATCTTCCACCTGGCGGATTGCTTCTGACACCTGTTCTCTTGCTTTATTAATCCGGTCCTGGACCATCCAGTCTACAAAAAATCCGTCAAAAAACCAGTCTGCAAAAGAAAGAAAATCGCCCATCTCGATATCCAGATCATAAGATATACTTACATCTCTCAATTCCTGACTGAACCTGTGAAGATCGTATTTCGCCCGCTCCATATTTTGCTTTGCGCTGTCCATTTTGGATTGCTTCAGCATGGTAGAGATCAACCCGCCGCCAAACATATCCCATAATCCCCAGTTCTTCGCGCTGTCCAGATTCTCCCGCGCCGCCCGAAGGCTGTCTAACGCCCGATAGCCGGCATCAACGGCTTCTCTTTTTTCTTTTTGTAAATCATACGTCATTACCCGTTCACCCCTTTTATTTTTGAGATAATTATAAGATATAACGTCCGGGTGATAAACCATCAGTTCGCAGATATATATAGCTTTATTTATCAGTTTCAGAGAAATATGACCGCTCAGTCTGCCACATGATATTGAAGCATCTCATACAACAGCTTTGTGTCTTCCATGATCTCCGGCGGCAGCAAGGCACGCGCCACCTGTTTCAGCTCGCTGCCGGGGTCTTGCAGATTTTTCAGCATCGCATAATCCCCATCAATACGTTCTACGATATATTCACATGAAATAAGTTCCATCTATCTATTCCTCCATAATTTTATCAGCAATATAAAACTGTAACTATTCTCCCAGATATTTAAGATCCTACCAGCACTTCATTTCCGCACAATGCAAACCCGTATTTTTGTATCCGCTCCTTTTCAATCCCTTTCGCAGTCAGGACAGCTTCATAATTTTTCTCCCCGATCTTCTGCAATGCAGCTTTTACCGTGTCTGCAAGCTCTTTCTCTCTCCTGGAGTTAAATACCTTAAATTCCAGAATTACTGCGTCGTCGCATTCTCTCTTCGGCTCCAGTATCACATCATACCGCCAAAATTCCTTGCCTTTATGCGGAATCCGGTATAGAATGGTTTCAGCGGAACACTCCGCAGCGTTTGACAGATGCGGCGGAATCTGTTACAATGAAAACACAAAAGGGAATACTGCCGATAGACGGTCAGCCCTTAGAAATTAGTTGCTAAAAAAGTAACCGCATCCTTTTGGCCGAGGGCGGTTACTTTTTTGTGTGATTTATGTATGCTATCAAGATTGACACGATGATTCTTGGAATCATCAGAACAATCGTCAGCAGTTCATAGTCACTCATAAAGCAATCCCTCCTTTCCCGGTTTTACCCGTTGTCAGAGGGATAGTCCCTCTGCAAAGAAGGACTGTCCGCCTACCCGTTATAGCAGCACCCCATGCGAATATATTATCAGAAAATGTCGGACGCTACAAGCGGTTTTCCGGCTTTTTTATTTTTCCGCTTGCCAACTTCCAAATTCAAAGGTAAGATACGACACCACGAAGGGAGGGATTGGATTAGGAAAAGATTCTGCATTGTACCAGCTCATGCTCGTCCGCATGAACGGCATCATGAATGACATCACGTTTCCCGGTATGGTATGCTCGCCTACCTGTTGGATTTCGACCACTGCGGGTGTTTCTTGAACCACGCCCGCTCCCCATCCGGCGTGACCGTCATCTTCTTAAAATAAACGGGGGAACTCGCTGACACCCAAATTCCTAAGCTGCTTCTCCCCGGCTTCTTTCCATATACGCTATTTTCTTTCTTCTCTGGCTTTGTTGTACGCCATAAGCTGTTACCTCTTCCTGCTATATCTATAAGAAAATGCTATCTTCTGCTATTATTTTTTATTGATACTCTGCCCAAACGACTTCCTAATTGGCTTAAAATCTCATTTGATATAGTGTTTATACTATCTGTAAGGTCAGCAGCCATGATTTCACTGTTTCCGCTTTTCCCGATAAATATAGCTTCATCCCCGCAAGACACACCCTTAATATCTGTCACATCTACCATTAACTGATCCATACAAACACGACCGACAATGGCTGCTTTCTGCCCGTTTATCAAAGCAAATCCCTTATTCGACAATTCACGGGGAATCCCATCTGCATATCCGACTGCAACAGCAGCAATCTGCATTTCTTTTCCAGCCTTATAAATCAGACCATAGCCGAGTGCTTCGCCTTTATGTAATCGCTTTACACACGCAATTCTAGCTTTTAATGATAAAACTGGTTTCAATTTTGTATTAGAAATAATTCTATCTTTCGGAGAGCTTAATACACCATAAAGTGCAATTCCTAAACGTGCATAGTCAAACTTTAAAGCGGGGTAATTCAGTACGCCATAACTTCCTTGTATGTGCGTTTTAAAATGATGTATTCCCTTTCTATGCAGAAAGTTTATTACCATATTAAATTCCTCAATTTGTTTCAGAGTAATATCC
>JAAWBZ010000269.1 GCA_022792945.1 Oscillospiraceae bacterium
CGTCCGGGGCTTTTCGTATGTTTGGGCCCTGCCAAGCAGAGAAGCCGCCCCTCTCGGAGCGGCCGGCACAGCATAGACGTGACAGAACAGCACAATATCTTGTATGTGGCCCGTTACAGGTAGTATGCAACCTGTGACGGGCCATTTTTGAACCGTTCACAGGTAATATCGGCAGAGATTCAACGGAATTAATACTTTTTATAAAAATTTTCTTTGGAATTTTTATATTACAAGTTGTATACTACCTGTAACGGGCCACATACAAGATATTGTGCTGTTCTGTCACGTCTATGCTGTGCCGGCCGCTCCGAGAGGGGCGGCTTCTCTGCTTGGCAGGGCCCAAACATACGAAAAGCCCCGGACGCCTGCTCCAAGGCATCCGGGGTTTTCCGTTGAAAAAGAGGATTAAAATGAAACGAACTGTCTCTTGCAAATTTTATAATAAAGAAAAGATGTTAAGAAATCCAACGTCAAATGTTACAAAAGGATTAAATAAAGAAGGCAAAAGTATGTCCATCTCACCCATGCCGCCGGGACAGAGAGAAAGGCTAACGGAGCGACCCGTCAGCCTTTCAAAAAATGGAGGATAGAATGAAAAGATGTTCTTGCCTTGCGAGTATGAGTATAGACAAAAGATTTTACAAAAGTTCACGTCAGTTGTTACAAAAGGATTAAATCTTTTTGTAACAGCTGGCGGAGCTGTTCTACTTATTTCCTCCGAAGAGCTTTTTCAGCAGCCCGGTCCGCTTTTTGGGGGGCTCCTCCGGGGCGGCGGGCGCCTCTGCCTGATGAACCTCTCGGGTCACCTGGGCCGTGGCCGGGGCGCCGCCCTGGGCCCGAATGGCCTCGTCCAGCTGCTTTCGGCATGTCTCCACATAGATGGCCACGCCGTCAAAGTCGCAATTATTCAAATAGGAGCGGCAGACCGTCTCCTGAACGTTCAGCGGGTTGGGCTCTATGATCTCGGTGGCCTCCAGCAGCCCCAGGCCCTCCCGCCGGGCGTGCTCCAGGGCCTTGAAAAACACGGGCAGCGTGTTGCCGAAGGTGGACTCCAGCGCCCTCCGGACTGAACCGCTCTGGCCTTCGGCCAGCAGCCGGGGGACCTGGTCCTCCGGGATGTACACCCCGCCGCTGTAGTTGTCCAGAATCCGGTTTTGAATCGGATTTTTCAGTCGCTTCCCCAAAATTTTCTGAAAGGGCAGGGTGTAGGCCGCCATGGCTGGCTGGTCCATCAGGTTGGAGTACAGCCCGCCCCGGGTGTAGTAGTAGGTCCGGAACAGGCCCTGGACCGCCGCCAGGATGTAGCTGTGGGTCTTGTCAAAGACCTCCTCCGGCTGAACCTTGGCCGCCGTGTCCATGACCTCCTGATAGCGGTCAGCACAGAATTTCTCGTTGCCGTGGTCTCCGCCCAGCCGGTACTCTTTGGCCAGCGCCACAAGCCCGGAATGGTCCCCCGTCTGAACCTCCTCCAGCCGGTCAAAATACCAACGGAACATCTCCTTCTGGCTGATCGGGTGCCAACTTACGTCGAATCCCATTTTGATTGCCTCCTATGTTCAAAATATCACCGCAGACTCTGGAAAAAGCTCTGCAGCACCTCTTCGCACTCCCCCACCAGGGGGCCCTGGTAGATGCGGGGGCGGTGGTTAAACCGCTCCTCAAACAGGTTGAGCACCGACCCGCAGCAGCCCGCCTTGGGGTCCTTCACACCGTAGCGGACCTCCTCAATCCGGGCGTTGTTGATGGCTCCGGCGCACATGGGGCTGGGCTCCAGGGTGACATACAGGGTGCAGCCGTGGAGC
>JAAWBZ010000270.1 GCA_022792945.1 Oscillospiraceae bacterium
GCTTCCACTGCCTGATGGGGGACTGCGTCTATAACTGCTGCCAGGCCAACTGGCGGATTACCTTCGATAAAAAGGACTATCTGGCCCTCAAGCGGCTGGAGGGCTCCCCCCAGCTGAACGAAAACCTGAAAAAGACCCTGCGCCGGGTGAAGGGCGTGGACCTGCCGGAGGCCTACGGCGAATTCGTGGCGGTGGGGGACGGGCATTGCCCCCTCCAGCGGGAGGACGGGCTGTGCTCCCTCCAGCGGGAAAAGGGCCCCGGCGCGCTGCCCAAGGTGTGCCGCACCTTCCCACGGGGCGGCGGGCCGATGATCTCCGGGTTTTTGGAGCGCTCCCTGTCCCCGGCCTGCGAGGGGGTGCTGGAGCTGATGTGGAACCTGCCGGACGGGGTGGACTTCCTCTCCGACCCCCTGCCGGAAAAGGAGCGGGGGGCCATGAACGCCCCGCCCGCCTTCCTCAACGGGCGCTTCCAGGATATCCGCGCCCAGTGCATCGACCTTCTCCAGAACCGGCGGTATCCCCTGCCCCAGCGGATCCTGCTCATGATACTGGCCCTGCACGAGCTGGCGGAGGAGGGCGACGCGGACCGCTGGCTTGCCCGGACCCGGGCGCTGGCGGAGCACCCCCGCACGGCCCAGTCCCTCCGGCTGCCGGATCTGGACAAGGCCCTGCCCCTGTTCTTGACCAGCAACCTGAAGGTGCTGGGCTCCGTGTGGGACCAGGACGCCATGCTGGGGCCGGTGCTGGACGAGATCATGGCCGGCCTAGGCGTCACGCCCCAGGAGGGGACCACCTTGGCCACCCTGCCCGCCGGGCCCTACCTGGCCGCCCGGGCCCGGTTTGAAGCGCAGTTCAAGGGCCGGGATTATTTTATGGAAAACCTGATGGTATCCCTCTTTTTCCATCTGGGCCTGCCCCAAGTAGACAGCCCGGAAAGCCTGTGGAAAAGCTGCGTGAGATTTTGCAACCTGTATTCGTTTTACCGCTTTATGGCGGTGATGTCCTGCCGGGAGGGGGCGCCCGGGGACAAGGCCGGGCTCTTCCGGCTGCTGGTGTACGCCAGCCGGAAGCTGCTGCACAATTCCCTCACGGACGCCAAGCTCCGGGACGAATTTTTCCAGAACGGCAGCGCCACCCCGGCCCATATGGCCATCCTGCTCAGCGGCTGACCCAGCCCCGCGCGGAGGAACGCTATTAAGGAAAGGAATCCTGTTTATGACCGCAATTGAAATCGCCCGCCGCATGGCGGAGCTCAACCGCCCGGAGGACGCCCAGAGGGCCTACCGCCTGGCTATCCACGAGAACGGCGGCCAGGACTCGGCGGCGGATATGGAGGCGGCGCTTTATCTGCTGCAATCCGGCGCGGATTACCGGCTGCCCTACACCATTTTCCTGGGGCTCCACGCCCGGGGGCACTTCCAGGCGGACTGCCTGTCCCTTATGACCGAGGCCTTTTACCAGCCCAATGTGAGGAAGCTCAAGGGGGCCTACGCCCGGAACTGCAAGCTGCTCAGGGAATACCCCTACCTGTTCCGCAAGGACTTCCCGGCCTTTGACGCCCTGCCCATCCGCTTTTATCCCTACGACGACAACGGCTATACGCCCTTCCAGGTCTCCCAAGGGCGGTTTGGCGGTTACATAAATTTCCGGCGCCCGGTGATCAGCCGGAACTTTTTCAAAAGCCTGGACGACCCCGTCCTGGCGGCGGACGTGTACTCCCAATATGAGCTGGAATATCTGGTGGACAATGTGCGCCGCAGCGAGGATATCGGCCGGGAGAACCACATCTATCTCCACTACACCGACTGGGGGACCTTCTGCGCCTGCCTCCAGTGCCTGGACATGGGCCCGCTGCTGGAAAACCAGAAGGTGGTATTCCTCATCGTGGAGGAAGCCGACCAGTACCCCATCGACTTCAAGGCGCGGTTCGGCATCGACTACAGCCAGTATCCCGTCAGGCCTGTGGGCGTGCGGGAGGTGAAGCGCCTCATCTGGCACACCCAGCTCTCCTCCCACAACGGCGGCGACTTTTTCAACGAGATCTTCGACGGCCACCCCAACCTGATCGCCATGCCCTCTATCTTTATGAAGGACGTGGCCCAAAAATCCCTGGAGCTGCGGGCGCTGATGCAGGCCAGCGCCGACTATGAGACGGCCTCCCTGCTGTTCAGGGCGTGGGAGCCGCATATCATCCGGGAGCTTTTTGAGCTGGAGGATCCCACCGACAAGGACTTCTTCTCGGCGGTCTACCTGGGCAGCAGGCTGTATAACAGGAGCGTGGACCACGCCGCGCGGATCGTCCCCGCCCTGTTTTTCCAGCCC
>JAAWBZ010000175.1 GCA_022792945.1 Oscillospiraceae bacterium
GCGTATCTGCTCTCTTGGTGTTATAATCTCCACAAGGCATTCCCTCTCGTGTTTTGTGGTTGGTCGCGCTTCCATTATAACACTTGAGGCTATGCCTTCTTTTTTGTCATTTTTCAGATTTGCTCATTTATAGTTTTTAAGGATGGGACAATGCAGGGAAGCACCGCGACAAAAGAAAGTGCGGTTGACCTTATCCGCCAGTATCAGAAAATGGAAACGCACCCGTTTCTGCGGGCAGGGTTCAGCATCATTACAGGTGAGGAAGAATTTATCCCCTATCCGCCCCAGCAGGAAGCACCAAAGAGAAAGCGTGAACGTGAAATGGAGCGATAGGAATTTATAACTCCACCCCTTCCATATCCAGGAATTGTGCTACGCTCATGCACTTAGGATGCTCCATATCCAGACTTAGAAAATCCTTGTCGCCCGTCAGTATGATGTCAATGTCATAGAGAATGGCGGCGTTCAGGATGGACTGGTCTTTTGCATCCCGTATCAGCTTTTGCGCGTGAGGAGCGGCGGGTATTAAGTCGTAAGGCAGCTCTGTCAGCAATACTTCCGCATCGGGCAAAGCCTGCGGCGCTTTCCGGTTCAGAACTTCTCGAAGCTCCATCAGATTCTGGTCACACAAAACCATCTCGTAGTTCTCTGCGACGGATATCAGCGCTTTTGCAGGTTTTGACTGTGGGAACAGCACGGCGGAAATCAGAATGTTAGTATCTACAAGTATCTTCATTCTTTTCCCTTTCCGTAACGCACTTCGTCAACCAAAGCCTGCACGTCATCCTCATCATATACACCCATCTGCTCGGCCACGCCCTCGAATGCTTTCTGGGCTTTGTAAATTGCTTGCGCGGATGCGTTGTGAATGACAACCTCACCGCTTGGTTTCTGGAAGAACAGTATTTTATCGCCAGTTTTCAGACCAAGCAGTCGCCGTATTTCAGCAGGTACGGTAATCTGCCCATTGGCAGAAATTTTTGCTAAGTTCATGCAAACCATCCTTTCATATGACTATACTGCCTTGTACAATGGGATATACAGAATTCTTGAAATCTAAAGAATACTTTAGGCTCCTGTTTTTATTATATCCAAAAAAACAGAGAAAGTAAATGGATTTCAAGAGGATTTTACAATCAAGGAGGCGCCAATTTGGAAGTCAAAATCAATCGCGATATCCGAAACTACACGGAGAGTATGTTTTTCGGCTTATCCCTGCGGCAGTTTGTGTTTGCGCTGCTGGCGGTGGGCGTGGCCGTAGGGCTGTATTTCGGGCTGCGGCCTTACCTCGGCACGGAGACGGTATCCTGGCTGTGTATCGTGGGGGCGGCCCCGTTTGCGGCTATGGGGTTTGTCAGCTATCACGGCATGACCGCAGAGCAATTCCTCTGGGCGTGGCTGCGCTCGGAGTTGTTGGAGCCGAAGCAGATTCGCTTTGAGCCGGTCAATCTTTACTATGAACTTGCGAAGGGAGGGGCGGGCCATGATGAAAAGTCTCGAAAGAATCCTAAAGCAGGATAAGGAGCGGTATGTGGTTCCTAAGCGAGTGCAGGATTTAATTCCGATTCGCCGGATTTGGAATGACGGGATTTTTCTGGTGGGCAATAAATTCGCCAAGACCTATAAATTCAGCGATATCAACTATCTGGTTGCCAGCCGCGAGGACAAGGAGCGGATGTTCCTCTTGTACTCGGAATTGCTGAATTCCCTGGATAGCGGCGCGTCTACGAAAATCACGATTCACAACCACCATGTGAATCAGCGCGACTTCGAGGACGCGATCCTCATGCCCATGAAGGGCGACGGCCTGGACCATTATCGTCAAGAGTACAATCAAATGCTGCTGGACAAGGCCACCAGCGGCAGCGGGATCATGCAGGAGAAATATGTGACGGTTTCGGTTGCGAAAAAGGATATCGCAGAAGCGCGGGCATATTTCTCGCGGACAGGCGTAGAATTGACCTCTCATTTTGCCGCACTGGGTTCCAAATGCACAGAATTGAATGCCTCGGAACGCTTGAAGGTCCTCCACGGCTTCTATCGGGCCGGAGAGGAAACCGCTTTCCACTTCGACGCCCAGGATATGATGCGGAAGGGGCACGATTTCCGGGATTATATCTGTCCCGACAGCGTGGAAAAGAATAGTGATTTTGTCAAGCTGGGGGAGAAATACTGCCGCGTTCTGTATCTGAAAGATTATGCCAGCTATATAAAGGACAGCTTCGTTTCGGAACTGACCGATTTGAATCGGAATATGATGCTGTCCATCGACCTGATTCCGATTCCCACAGATGAGGCCGTCCGGGAAGTTGAGCATAGGCTTCTCGGTGTGGAAACCAATATAAGCAACTGGCAGCGGCGGCAGAATCAGAACAACAATTTTTCCGCAATCGTGCCGTATGACATGGAGTTGCAGCGTAAAGAGAGCAAAGAGTTTTTGGACGATCTGACTACCCGCGACCAGCGCATGATGGTCGCCGTTATCACGATGGTCCATATGGCCGATACCAAGGAACAGCTGGACGCCGATACCGAGGCCATCCTTGCCACAGCCCGGAAGCATATGTGTCAAATGGCGGTCTTGAAGTACCAGCAAATGGACGGATTGAATACGGTCTTACCCATTGGGACGCGGAAGATCAACACCTTCCGCACCCTAACCACGGAAAGTCTTGCGGTTTTTCTCCCGTTTAAGGTGCAAGAAATCATGGACCGGGGCGGTATCTACTTTGGAGAAAATGCGATTTCTCATAACCTCATCATGTGCAACAAGGCAAATTTGCTGAATCAATCCGCATTTCTGCTGGGCGTTCCCGGCTCAGGAAAATCCTTTTCGGCAAAGGAACTTATCACGTTCCTGATTCTCAACACGGACGATGATATCCTCATAGCAGACCCCGAGGCAGAATATGCGCCCCTGGTCGAAGCCATGGGCGACCTCGGTAGCGTGATCCGTGTGGAAGCCGGAGGGCGGGACCGCTTGAACGCGATGTACATGGTGCCGGGGTACGGTGACACGAACCCTATCGTGGTGAAATCGCAGTTTATCCTCTCGCTGATCGAGCAGATCGACAACAAGGGCGTCGGGCCGCAGCAGAAATCCATTATTGATCGCTGCATCACACTGGTCTACCAGGAGGCGGAGGAAACGGGTCTTGTGCCGACACTGACCACCCTCCGGGAAAAACTTCTCTCACAGCCGGAGCCGGAGGCACGGCAGATCGCTTTGTCGCTGGAGCTTTACACGACCGGTTCCCTGGATATCTTCGGGAAGCAGAGCAACGTGGACCTGGACAAGCGGATCGTGGTCTTTGATATCCACGGTCTGGGCACGCAGTTGAAGCCCGCGGGCTTGTTGGTCATAACCGACACCATGCTCAACCGCGTGACGGTCAACTGGAAGAAAGGCAAGCGGACGCACATTTTCATAGACGAAATGCACATTGTCTTTGAGAATGAGTACTCTGCCGCATTTTTCAATTCCGCGTGGCGGCAATTCCGGAAGCGCAACGCATGGCCGACAGCAATTACGCAGAACGTCGAGTATCTCCTGGATTCCGTGCAAGCCAGTACGATGCTGTCCAATTCCGAGTTCATTGTCATGCTGAATCAAGCAGCGTCGGACCGGGAGAAGCTGGCGAAACTCTTGAACATCTCCAACGAACAGATGAGTTACATCACCAACGCCGACGCCGGCTGCGGCCTCATTAAATACGGCAGCGCCCTCGTGCCTTTCGTCAATCGTTTCCCTGTCCAGACTGCCCTCTACCAGTTAATGTCAACACGCCCCGGTGAAGGCCGGTTTGCGCAGGGGTGACGGCGATGGCGTTACAGATCCGACCGTGCCACCTGCGGGAGGCGCGGGAGTACGTCCGGCTGCATCACCGCCACAGCATCCCGCCGGTGGGCGGCAAGTTTGCCGTGGCGTGCTATGACGGCGATGCCCTGTGCGGCGTCGCCGTCTGCGGCAGGCCGGTCGCCCGCCGCCTGGACGACGGGCGGACGCTGGAGATTTTGCGCTGCTGCACGGACGGCACGCGCAACGCCTGCTCCAAGCTCTACGGCGCTTGCTGCCGCGTCGGCTTTGCCATGGGGTATGGCCGCATTCTCACTTACACGCTGGAATCCGAAAGCGGCGCGTCCCTGCGGGCGGCGGGCTTCGTCTGCGAGGGGCGGGCCGGAGGCACACAGTGGACCGGCACGCGGCGGCGGGACTACTATGTAGCGCCCGCCGAGCACAAGTGCCGTTGGGTGAAGCGCCATGGGTAAGATCAAGACACGGGAACAGGTCAAAGACATCCAGGTCTTGGACAAGGCGGCGATTGCGGGGCAGCGGATGAAAAACGCCGCGATTCGGGCCAAGGAACAGGCGGCGAAAATCGGAGACGAGCGGCAGGAATCTCCCAACGAGTATGCCGGGGAGCGTGTGCAGGAGGCGGCGGAGGCCGTCCGGCAGAAAGCGGTCCGCGCCGCGGCGGCCGGCGGGAGGACGGCAGTACGCGGGGGCAAGGCTGTCGTAAAACGGCGCGATTCGCCGGCGGATGTAAAAACCACGCCCGACGCGCTTCCTGATGCTGCTGTACAATGGAGCGATTTGCCGCCGTCCATGGGCTGTACCGCCGATCTGCCGCAGGGTGTAGGCTCGGCTCCGTGGAGCGCAAGAGAAATGGACCGCGCCGGTCGAAGTACGGCTCCGCCCCGGCAGAGCAGAAATAGCATGGACCGTGTTTTGCCCGAGACCGGCCAGCCGGCGTATCCGGCGGCGGACAGCGTGGAGCGCGGCCGTGTACTGGCGAAGCGGCAGGCGGCGGAGCGGACGCTGGCTGTGAGAAGGACGGCGGACAAGCCGCCTGTTCCGCCGCCATATGCGGAGCGCCCGCCTTTGCCAGTGGAACAGCCCCGCAGCACGGATTTATCGCCGGTGTCGTGGGACCGCAGGACTGCGCCGCGCCAGCGCCAGGACAAAACAGGCGGTCTCCCCGCTTCCAAAACGCGGCAGCCAAAGAATTGGCGGCGCTCTGTGCCCCAGCGGCGGACCGGTCTGCGTCATACGCGGACCGATCCGCCATTTGGACCGGCCTCCCGTGCGCATGGGACAGCGCCAATTGTCCCGCCGACGCGCCGGGCGGAAATGGCTCGCGCCAAGGCCAAAAGTGCCGTCAAAGCTGCCCAGGCCGCAGGGAAGGCCGCGAAAAAGACCGCCCGCGCCGCCGCGGCGGCTGCCCGGAGCTTGACGGCCGCGCTGGCCGCCGGCGGCGGGACCGTGTTGCTGGTACTGGTCATGATTTTGCTGCCGGGGCTGCTGCTGGGTTCGTGCTTTGGCATCTTTTTCTCCGGCCACAGCTATACCCGTGGCGGCGAGGCCATGCCCGCGGTGGTCCGGGAGATCAACCAGGAATTCGAGGACCGGATCGAGGCGCTCCAGAACGAGACGCCGCATGATGATGTGGAAATCTCTGCTTCCCAGGCCAGATGGCCGGAGGTGCTGGCGGTCTACGCCGTCAAGACCACCAACGACCCGGCCAACGCCCAGGAGGTGGCGACCGTGACAGCCGAGAAGAAAGCGCTTTTGAAGGAAATCTTTTGGGCCATGCACGAGGTCAGCAGCTACACCACTTCATCCTCGCATACGGTCACGTCTACGGTCCCCACCGAGGGCGGCGGGACGGAAACCGTCACCGATACTGTAACCACGACCACGCTGCACATTACCATTACCCACCGGAGCGTGGATGAGATGGCAAATGAGTACGGTTTCAGCACCAGCCAGCGGCAGCAGCTGCATGAACTGCTGTCCGAGGAAAACCGCCGCATGTGGACCGCTCTGCTCAGTGGATTGGGAGACGGCGACGGCGAGATCGTGGCCGTGGCGCTCTCGCAGCTGGGGAACCGCGGCGGCGAACCGTACTGGAGCTGGTACGGCTTTACCAGCCGCGTCGATTGGTGCGCCTGCTTCGTCAGCTGGTGCGCCGGCCAGTGCGGCTACCTGGAGGCGGACGCCTTTCCGAAGTTTTCCTACTGTCCCGCGGGCGTCCAATGGTTCCAGAACGCAGGACTCTGGCAGGACCGCACCTTTGAACCGCGCCCTGGGGATATCATTTTCTATGACTGGTCGGGCGACGGCGTTTCCGACCATGTAGGTATCGTAGAGAAGGTCGAAAACGGTGTAATCTACACCGTCGAGGGAAATTGCGGCGACGCCTGCAAGCAGTGCGCTTACACCCTGGGCAGCGATGTGATTTTCGGGTTTGGAACGCCTAACTACAATCAGGAGGAAACAGAATGAACCGAACACCCTTATACAAGCAAACCTTTGCCTACGCGCAGGAGCATGGCGAAACGGCAAAATACAACGCCTCCCTGCAGGCCAACATCGCCTGCAAGGAAGCCATTGAGGCGGCCATCCGCGACAATTATCATGACTACTGCCTGGACGCGGCCGGCGTCCGGCAGGTGGCGGCGCAGTTTACCCGCGCACGGATTTTCCACGTGCTGGCGAACACCGTGCAATCCATAGCCCGCGACGGCCGCATCTCCCGCAACAGCCGGGAATGGGCCGAAAAAGTACCGGTCAGCCCGGAGGACCAGTACCGTGTCTATTTCCGCGTGACCCAGGTCAATCCCGGCCTGCTGGATATCTTCGTGCGGCAGACACGGGCGGCGCTGGAGAAACGGCCCCGGGAGCAGCAGATGGAGAGATAAGCTGGCAAGTCAGATATCCTTCCCCTTGGCCCCGCCGTACCCGATGCTCTCATGGCCGTACTTCCCGCGAATCTTTGCCATGGCGTCCTCTAGCCGTTCCAGGCGCTGGTGGCGCTCGCGGCCCTCGTCGGCAAAAAGGCTGGTCTGCTCGTGGGCCTCGCCGGCAGGAACTAGGTCCGCGCCGGTCAGGGTGATGAGGCGAATAGGCGCGCCCAGGTTCCAGTTGGCGCGGATCAGGGCCATGGCCGTCTCGGCGATCTCGCGCTGGAGGTACGTCGGGCGCGGGAGCTTCTGCTGGCGCTGGATGGTCTTGAAGCTCGGGTCCTTGATTTGGACCTGGACCGTCGTGCACTGGACCTGCTCGGCCCGCATCCGCGCCGCGATGGAATCCGCCAGGAGCATCACGCCCTGGCGGATTTCCGCCTCGCCCCGCAGGTCATGGCGGAAGGTCATGCCGTTTCCGACGCTTTTCAGTTCCTTCGGCGCGTAGAAGGACCGCACCGGCTCGTTGTCCTGCCCGTTGGCGTAGCGCCAGATCTGGTCGCCGGCCTTGCCCAAGCGCCGGCCAATTTCCAGGCGGTCAGCATGGGCGAGGTCGCCAATGGTTTCAATTTTCATCTGCCGCAGAGTCTCCACCGACTTCCGCCCCGCGTACAGCAGCGCCGAGACCGGCAGCGGCCAGACGATACGCGCCAGATCGTCCCGGTCGATGACCGTAGTGGCATCCGGCTTCTTATAGTCGGACCCCAGCTTGGCGATGGCGCGGCAGAAGCTGACGCCCACGGAGATGGTGATGCCGATCTCCGACCGAACGCGGGCGCGGAGGGCGTCGGCCAGCTCCCGTGGCGTCTGGCGGAACAGGTGTAGCGTGCCGGTCACGTCCAGGAAGGATTCGTCGATGCCGAAGCGGTCCACCAGGTCGGTGTACTGGAGAT
Source organism: Oscillospiraceae bacterium (assembly GCA_022792945.1). Taxonomy (GTDB): domain Bacteria; phylum Bacillota; class Clostridia; order Oscillospirales; family Oscillospiraceae; genus Avoscillospira_A. Next base: position 7,638 of record JAAWBZ010000175.1, read on the forward strand.
AAATCTTATTGACCTCTTTCGAGGTTTGATGATACCATTCGTGGTGGGGTGGGACGCAAACAAGGTCCGGGTACTTTCGCTTGGCCTGCCAGATGGTTTCGGCGGTCTGGACACCGAAGCGCTTGGCGCGTTCGTTTTTTGCCAGAATGATGCCGTGCCGGTTCTCCGGGTTTCCGGCTACGGCCATGGGGACGTCCTTCAATTCCGGGCGCAGGAGTTCTTCCACGGAAGCGTAAAATGCGTTGGCGTCTGCATGGAAAATGATCCGGTCCATAGACGTCCCCCCTTCGTGATGGATGTCTCTATTGTAGTGCAAAGGAGGCTTTCCTGCAACCTCCAGGTGTTGAAGCCAGAGATTGAAATCTGAATAGAAGCAACGCCGAATGTATCCTAAAGATACATTCGGCGTTTTCTTCATTTGATATTCTTAAAAAGCTCCAGAAATAATTCCTGTTGCTTCTCGGTCAGAGAGGACCAGTGTTCCAGCACCTCCTTTTGCCGCGGCGTCAGCGAAACGGCATCCTGGCCTTCCGCAAAGAACTGGCAAAGCGTAATGCCAAACCCGGCGCAGATTTTTTCCAGGGACCGGACCGTCGGCACTTGACCTTTGCGATACCAGGTCGAGATCGTGGACTGCGGAATGTGGGAATTCTTTGCCAGATCGTATTCCGACCAGCCTCTTTCCAGGCGAAGTCGCGTGATCTCTCCAAGAATGTCCTTCATGCCACCACCCACTTACTACGATATTTCGTATATTGTAATACGCCATAAATCGATATGTTAGTTGGTTTCGACGTATTTTCTAAACGTAAAAACTACATTTTACGGATCAACTCCAATACGGCATGGCGTTGTTCGCGGTTCAAATGCGACCAGCTGTCGAGCAAGTCTTTCTGCTCTGCTGTGAGGGAAACAGCGTCGTCGCCCTCGGAGAAAAACTGCGACAACGTGATGCCAAAGCCCTTGCATAGTTTGTCCAACGTCTGAATTGCCGGGATCTGGTGCTTTCTGTACCATGTGGAGATTGTCGATTGCGGTATTCCTGCTTTCTGGGACATTTGATACTCGCTCCAATTCCTTTCCAGGCGGAGCCGTGTGATTTCCTGTAAGATATCTTTCATTCTAACCACCAGCATGATTCGTTATTACGTATATTATACTTCGCTATTTCCTTGACTTTTAGTTATTTATAACGTATAATTATATCGTCTTAACGAACATTAGGCGAAGTCGCGCAAAAAGGCGCCGTATGTATCATGGGATACATACGACGCAATTCTCCTTTAGGAGGCTACCGCTATTTAATTTCCGGCTCCAGTGCTTCAAACTCCGGTGCGTCGAAAAACTCGATCAAGGTAATCTCCAATCCGTCACATATCTTTTTGATGGTCAAAATCTTGGGGTCCTTGCTCTTGCCATACAGAATATTCTTGATGGAAGATGGCGGCAGGGCGGATAACGTTGCCAATTTGTTGATGGTGATGCCGCGCTCCGCGCATAAATGCAGAATGCGGTCCCGAATTGCTGAAACGGTGCCCATATTGCAAAACCAGCCTTTTCTTTTCAGCGTACAAGAAACATTTCGCAAATGTAGGCTATCCGTGCCACTATCAGCCCATACATTCTTTTAATCTGCTATCTGATTTCAGCTTCCAAAGCCTCGAACTCTGCTGTTCCAAAGAATTCGCCCAGAGTGATTTCTAGCCCGTCGCATATTTTCTTGATTGTCCGAATTTTGGGATCGTTGCTTTTGCCGTACAGAATATTTTTAATAGAAGATGGCGGTACGGCGGAAAGCGCTGCCAATCGGCCGACTGTGATGCTGCGTTCCTCACATAGACGCAGAATGCGGTCTCGAATTGCGGAAACAGTATCCATATTGCAAACCACCTCTTTTTCCAGCATACAAGAAATGGCTTGCATATGTAGGCTATGCGTGCTACTATATAGACTATGCATAGCCTATTTGAACTTGACACTGGTGGAGGTGGAACGTAATGCACAGAGGCACGAAAGCGGTTTGCACATTTCTGGGCCACCAGAATGTCTATGACCCGGATATTTATCAAAGGCTATGGAAAGCCGTATGCAGCGTCGTGGAGCAAGAGGCAGAAACCGAATTTCTGTTTTACAGAGAGGGCAATTTCTACGATCTCTGCTTCGCCGCGGTGCAGGAAGCGCGGTCTCGTTTCCCGCAGAAGAAAATCTCCGTATTCTGGGCTGTGCCGATGGAGCAGCGCGAAATGGCGATACAGCAGTTCCGGCAGCACACGGCGCATTTTCCCGCCTGCGCTTTAGATGGAGTAATTTCGCCGCCGTATTCCATACCCGCGCCTGCGAAGTCACAGGATATTACCATTCCGCGCAAGAAAATGGGACGCTGGGTCATCCTGCGTTCCACGCATCTGATCTGCGGCGTTTATTCCAACCTGTTCAGCGAGGAAAATCAGATGCTTACCTTTGCACAGAGGACAACGATCCATATCCTCGACGTGACCAGCGCCGAAACGGCGGCGGCGCTCCAAGCCGGCGTCGGTCAGCTGTCAGAACGGGAACAGGCCATCATTGCGTCAACGACTGCAGGACAGAGCTATAAAGTGATTGGGGAAGCCTTTGGCATCAGCAAAACAGCAATTTCCACAATTCTGCACCGCGCGGGGCATAGGTTGGGACGAATGCTGAAGTACCGGTTTTCTTGGCTGCAGCAGCAAAATCCGCCCGAGCCGGCCCGGTGCTGTATCCTTGGCCTGGGAGCCGCAACCCATGAAACGCTGTGCGCATTTGAGCGAGCCGTTGATTTTTTGAACAAGTGCCATGATGTTGTGCAGTTCGATATTGCGGCAGACCTGTGCGATTCCGAGTATCTTTACATATTACAGGAATGCCGGAAACCTCATAAGAGAACCCACATCACGGCGGTCCTTCACGGCCAAGAAACAGAAAACCAGGAGGCCGAAGCCTCCCGGTTCATGCCGCCGTGTCATGCGGTGCGGTATCTGGGAGATCATGGAGTGGACCCGCTGGCCTGGGTGGACGCGATGCTGGAGCGGTCCCGCTTCTGCATCTGTGATCTGTCCCAGGAACCGTTTGCCGGACGCATCCGGGCCATTGCGCAGAGGGACGGAACGATTGTTTTGGATATGGGAAAACGCTGGAACGACGGGGAGACCGAATATGGATAACAAAGGCATTACCGTCGATGAAAAAAACATCTGCGGCTTTTCGGTCCTGACGGTGGACGTTCTCACGCCCGAGGCGGCGGCGAAGCTGGACCGGGTGATTGGGCGCTATGTGACCATCGACGTCGGGACCCCGATGTACCAGCTGCTGAGCCTCCGCGCCATCGGCGAGTGCCTGACCAAATGCCTGGAAACGGTGCTGGAGCCGTATTTCGGCAAGCGCCTGTGCATCTGCGGCCTGGGGAATCCGAGTATGCCGTCGGATGCGCTGGGGCCGGCGGTCACGCAAACGCTCCCGTTGGGAGTGCTGTCAGACTTTGCGCCGGAGGGCAGGCGCTTTGCGGACGTCTGCTCTGTGACGCCGGGCATTGCCCTGCACTCCAATCTGGAGACAGTGCGCGTGGTGGCCGCCGTGGTGCGAGAGGCGCAGGCGGACCTTGTGTTGCTCATCGACGCCATTGCCGCCACGGAGCCGGAGCAGCTCTGCCAGCGCTTCCATCTATCCACCGCCGGCGGCGTCCGGCTGTACAATGGCGACCGGCCGGATTGGTCGCGCGTAGGTGTGCCGGTGGTCTCGATGGGCTTCCCCGCCGCCATTGCCGCGGCGGATGGAGAACGGCTGCTCACCGACACCCGCGCCGCGGAGGCCATTGCGGCGGCGGGCAGCGCCATTGCCTACGCGATTTTACGGGTCGGCTGGCCGATGCTGCGCCCGGAAGAAGCGACTTTGCTTCTGGGCGGCACGGCTTCCAATTTTGAACAGGCCGAAGAAATGGGAGGTAGCGACAATGCTGCAATTTAAGAATGGGAAGCTGCACACACAAGGATGTTCGTTCCTGCTGCCGGAGGGATTCCATCTGGCGACGGAGCTGGACCTGGAGCATGAAAACGGGGTGACGTTGTGGACGCCGGACAAGTCTGCCATGATCGAGCTGGACGTCTACGACAGGCCGGAGGACACGTGGAAGGGCCTATTGGCGTTGTTCGAGGCAGACAGTGGGTTGAAACCGCTGGAAGAAATCCGGGCTGTCACTGTCAACGGCCTGCGGGGCCACGAGGTGTTCTACACCGGCACACTGCACGATGAACTCTATTACGAAACTCGCCTCGCGCTTCCTGATGAGCGCGTGGTTGTTTTTTCTGTGCAGTATCAGGACGAGGACAACAAAACGCTGAAAAATACGGCGCCGGTTTTGCTGGTACGGGACAGCATCTGCGTCTGCGGCGGGAATGCTGCCGGTCAGACCGATTGAATTTCGGGATTGACGCTGGAAAAAATTATTCTCCTGGCCAACTCTCACAGTCGCCCAGAAATCCAAAATCGAGCAGACCGCCCAGGCCATCCTGGATGCCCGCGCTCTGTCCCCGGATTGCAGCCTTGCCGACCTCTACGATGAGATTGCCATGCCCCCGGAACTGCGAAAAGCCCACCAGCAGAACGACCGCGCCGGCATGTAGGCATACGGCTTCGACGTAAGCACCACCACCGAAACCACCTGCGTAGC